>JAOZMT010000004.1 GCA_029934175.1 Victivallales bacterium
TGGAACTCCAGGTTTTATCTTTCAAAGACCTAATGGAGCTATCTTATTAGGTAGAGGTAATACAACAGATGATATAACTACAGGTCCTGGACATTATGTGTCATTTCAAGATTCAGTAGCTGCTCCACCAGTCCCTCCAGCTACAATTAATTATGGAACTGCACCGTCATCTTATGAAATTAATCCAGAAGGACGAATAACCGCATTGCCTGCTACTATTATGGTTGCAAATACTAATGTTGGAATTCAAAGGTTTAACAATCCTGACTCTTTACAAAGAATAGAAGGTGGATTGTATAGAGAGACATCTTTAACATCTAGAAATACACCAGCTCCTGCTGTTCCAGGAGAAGATGGAGCTGGAACTGTAGTCCAAGGTGCTTTAGAAAACTCAAATGTTGATTTAGTAACAGAATTTACAGATATGATTATAACTCAACGAGCATTCCAAGCGAATTCTAAAACAATCACAACAGCTGATGAAATGTTACAGACTGTTTTAAATCTGAAACGATAAATATCAGTTAGCAGTTAGCAGTTAGCAGTTACCAGTTAGCAGTTGTCGGTAATAAAAAAGGGAGATTTATTATGCAAATAACTACATTAAAAGGAGAGAAGAGGGATATAAAACCCTCTTTGTTGAAAGAAATCAAGAAAGTTCCTGAAACAATACTTGTATTTTTCGATGGGAATAGTATAATAATAAGAGAAAGTATAGAAGAGGTGTTGGATAAGGTTGTCCAATGCCCACGAATGTTTGATGGACGAACAATAGGAGTTAACTTGTGATAAAGGTAACAGATATGCAAGGAAATGAAAAATTTATTAATTGTGATTTAATTGAAAAAATTGAATTAATACCTGAAACATTGGTAACATTGATAAATGGTCATAATACTATTGTTAGTGAAACTCCAGAAGAGTTGATTGAAAGCATTCAGCTTTTTAAAAAACGATGTTCATCTGCACAAACAATTGTTTCTGTAGATAATAAATAAAATAAACAATAATAAACAATAATAAAGTAAGGTAATTATATATGGATATTGGAACTATAGG
Organism: Victivallales bacterium; assembly: GCA_029934175.1. Classification (GTDB taxonomy): domain Bacteria; phylum Verrucomicrobiota; class Lentisphaeria; order Victivallales; family JAUVCU01; genus JAOZMT01. Next base: position 1,060 of record JAOZMT010000004.1, read on the forward strand.
TGGTTTTGTTCTTGGAATGGTTTTAATTTTAGGATCTATTGGCTCTGGTATTGGAGCTTTTATTGATATTCCTTCTGTTGTTATTACAATAGGAGGAGCTTTTTCAGCTCTGCTAATTACATATCCTGTTCCCAAGGTTAAAAGGGCTATGGGATTAACTATGAAAGCTATTAACTCAGAACCTTATGATTTAATGCCTATGTATAATGAACTTATTGAACTTGCTACAATTGCAAGACGAGATGGGATCTTAGCATTAGAAGAAAAAATTGAAGCACTAGAGAATCAGTATTTAAAAAATGGATTACAAATGCTTGTTGATGGAAGTGCTGCAGAACAAGTTAAAACAATTTTGGATTTAGAGGTTGAATTGATGGAAGAGCGACATGCAGTAGGTCAAGATATGTGGGGAGATATGGCAACATATACTCCTGCTTTTGGTATGATTGGAACTCTTATTGGATTAGTGAATATGTTATCAAACTTATCAGATCCAGCTGGTGTTGGAGCCGGTATGGCGGTTGCATTGTTAACCACTCTTTATGGTGCTGGTTTTGCGAATTTATGTTGCACGCCATTACAAGGAAAATTAGCCAAAAATTCTTCAGATGAAGTTGCATTAAAAACAATGTTGAAGTGTGGAATAATGGGAATTCAAGCAGGAGATAGTCCAAGGGTTTTAGGTGAAAAACTGATTGTATATATTCCACCTGATGAAAGACCTACAGAAGAAACAAAGTAAGGTATTGTATAAATTATGATTAATATAGAAAAAATAAAAAAAAATATTATCCAAAAGTTAACCCCTTTAGGTTTAAATAAAGTGATTCTTTTTGGAAGTTATGCGTATGGGAATCCTACAGACGATAGTGATATAGATTTATATGTTGTGACAAATGATGATTTTATTCCTGAAAATTATAAGGAAAAACAAAATATTGTAAGAAGAGTATCTAATTCTATTTTAGAATTACGAGAAAATTTTTGTATTGATTTGATTGTTCATACAAAAAAAATGAACCAAGAGTTCAGTAAGATAAATAGTTTACTGGCAGATGATATAAATAATCGTGGGATATCATTGATATGAATAAAAATGGTATATGTTCAGTGAATAACATCAAATTATATCTAACCACAGAGGAAACAAAGTTAAACACAAAGTTTCACAAAGAATTCCTTTGTTTTTTTTGCGTTAAACTTCGTCTACTTTGTGGTAAAATTAGGATGTCTGAATATATACTTCAAAATGTGGCGTAAGTCTTAAAAAAATAAAATTTATTAGAGGTCATAATGGGATTAAAAACATGGGTAAAAGGTTCAAATATGTATCAGGAGGTCATCGATTGTCCTGATTGGATGCTTACAATGGGTGATTGTATGTCTCTATTGATGTGCTTTTTTGTTTTACTACTGACTTTTACTACACCTGAAAAAGCTAAATTGATGAATATAATGGGTGGGATAAAAGGGGCATTAAGTGCAGTTCCTGTTTTACATACTCCTAGAGATATACCATCTGTATATAAGGAAAGTGAAGATGAAGAAGATGCCGTAGATGAAAAGGTTACAGATGGTATCAAAAAGAAGAAAAAAATAAAAAAAGATGTAGCAACACAAGTTAATTTGAAGAAAATTGATATTGTTAATGCCTTCCATGAATATAAAGATGTTTTAAAAAGTTTAGGTTTTAAGAATAAAGTTACAATGAAACAAGTTGATGAAGGTATTGTTTTGAAAATTATGGTATCTGAGCTATATCTAATAGGAAGGAAAGATATAAATGTAGATCGTGCAAAGGTAATACTTCAAGGATTTGTTAATTTATTAAATATGGCAAGGACAAATGAAGTTAAACTTGTGGCAAATTATACATTGAGTTCATTTTCTCGTTCTGGCTCTACGCCAGAGTTAATGACTTCTAATTTTGAAAAATTAAAAAATTTAGCAAATTTTATGACAGTAAATTATAAAATACCTAAAAAGCGTTTTAGTTATGGTTGTAAAGCTTTAAAGATAGGACAAGAAGAGTTTATTTCAATTATATTAACAGAAAAGCATGATGTTAGTGAATTTACAATTGATGATCTTATTAAAATGAAAGAGAGTTTGTAGTATGAAAATTATTCGAATAAATGTTGGCGGTCCAGCTTATATGGCATCATATACAGATATGATGATGACCTTGCTTGCTTTTTTTATATTATTAAATACATTACAAAAACAAAGGCAATCAGGGTTTGATGCTGGAGTTGGCGAAGTTCGTGAGGCAATGGGAATAAAAGGTGGTCAAGGTCTTCAAAAATATTTATATTTTGGAGGCGGCGGAGGACATACTCCAAATCCAGATGAAGTAGAAGATGGAGAAGAAGCAACTCATGAAAAACTTTTAAAAGATGAGGGCGGAGAAGGTAATAATGATGCGGATATAGATAAAAAAGCTACAAATAAGTATTTGAAAATGAAGTTGCCATATTCTTTTGAATCAAAAAAAACTGATTTATCGAAAGATTTTAAAGATTATTTGAAAAAAGTTGGATTAATATTTGCTTTACGCGATTATAAGATTACAGTAAAATACTATTCTAATGATAATAATGATTCTGAAATGGATACAAACTTGTCGTTAGACAGAGGAGCTATTATTATGAATGCTTTGAGAAAACGAGGAATAAGAAAAAGTAATTTACAGTTATCTGTTTACTCAGAAGAAAGCTCAGATTATTTAAAAAGGTTAAAAAAAACAAATAATAAGATTGAGCAATTAGGCTATTTTTACATTTATAAAAAATAAAAAATATTTAAATAATAATAAGGAGATTTATTATGGCAGATGAAGAAAATGTAGTAGAAGAAGAAGTTGATGTAACACCGGGTGATAAAACAAAACCTATTGTAATTTTAATGGTTGTCTTATCTGTCGTTGTAATGGTTTTAACTCCAATTATAACACTCGCTGTTTTTAATCATGTTCAACCTAGATCAAAATTAGTTGCTGAACCAAGTGTTAATGATAAAACCTATGATCAAAAATATGAAGGATTACAAATGAATCCTAGTGGTGGTGGAGCAAGTCGCTTTGCTATGGTTGATGTTGTTATATCTGTTAATAATCCTGCAATGATAAATTATTTAAAATATAAAGCCGATGATGCACCTAAAGGAATTGGCGATAAAATTCAAGCAAAAATTTGCACAATCATTAGTAAAAAAACGGTTGAAGAGTTAGGAGCAGAGCATTGGGAAGATTTACAAAGAACTATAGCAACTGAGATTGAAACTATTTTGAAAGGAAGAGAGGATATAGATGAAAGTTGTAAGGTTATAGAAGTTTATTTTCCTAAATTCATACTACAATAAAATAAATCACCAATAATTAAAAATGCCAAATATACTAAATCAAGATGAAATAGATTCATTAATGGGAGCAATGGAGGACGGTAAACTCGATGAGTTTGCAGAAGAAGCGAATAGTAACTCCAAAATTAATGATTATAATTTTATGAAGCCCAACTTAATTACTAAGGATCAGCTTCAGAGTTTTGAAAATGTTCATGAATCTTTTTCTAAAGAATTAAGTGCTGCTATCGCATTGATGTTACGAACAAATTCAGATGTTAGTTTAGTTTCAACTGAACAACAACAGTATTCCGAATTTATTGGTTCTTTAGCACAATTTTCTCATCTTGTAACATTTAAAACAGGAGAGTTCCCTGGTGAAGCATTATTTGAAATGAACCTTTCTTTAGTTTTTGGAATTATTGATATGTTATTAGGTGGAGAAGGTAATGTTGAGACTGAAATTAGAGTTCCTACTGATATAGAAGTTTCTATCTTGGCTCCTTTTATTGAAAAGATGCTAGAGAAATTAGAATTTTGTTGGAATACTCTTTTAGATGTTCAGCTTGTCAAATTAAGAGAAGAGTCTAATCCAGAATATCTGCAAGCTGCTCCAAATGATGCACCTGTAGTTGTTTTAGCTTTTGATGTTAAAATTGGTAATGCAAATGGAATTATCAATATTTGTTATCCTATGCCTTTAATTCAGTCTGTAAATGAATATTTAGATGGAGTTTCTGGACAAAAAGATACATATTATGGAGAAAAAGCAAATGATGTTACACGAAGAAGAGTTTTAAATGCAATCTTAGATGTGCCAATTCCATTTAGTGTCGATTTAGGAAAAACATCTATAGCAGGTTCAGATTTAATGAGACTAGCTCCTGGTGATGTCCTTAAATTTGACAATAAAATAGAAGAGCTACTTACACTTAGTTTAGCTGGAAAACCATTGTATAAAGTTCGTCCAGGTAAAATAAAAAAAGAAATATTTATTCGCTTGAATAAAGAAATAACTAAAGAAAAAACAGAAGATTTAATATTAAATATAGAATAACAAAAGAGAGGTAACAAAATGGCTGATGATATAGCAAATGCAGAGTTTGGGAATATGTCTAATATAGATGCTCCACAAGCAACACAAGAATCGCAACAAAAAAATCTAGAGATGATATTTGATGTTCCCGTTAGCATCAATGCTGAACTTGGGCGATCTGTAATTAAAGTAAAAGAGTTATTGAATTTGAGTGCAGGTTCTGTGATTGAATTAAAAAGACTTGCTGGAGAACCTATTGATTTACTTGTAAATGGGGTGCTTATAGGGAAGGGGGATGTAGTTGTTGTTAATGAGAATTTTGGTCTTAGGGTTACTGAAATTGTTTGCACAGAAGAAAGAATAAAAAAACTATCTGATTAAATTATGAAAATTATAACATTAACATTGATTGGGTTATCTTGTTTTTTACAAGCTAAAGAAATAAACACTTTTACATCAATAGAGCCTATTGAATTTTTAGTTGAGCAAATAACTCAAAATGAATCTAATCATAGTGCATTAATCGCAAAAGGGCAAGAACCGCACTCTTTTACGCCTATTCCTAGTCAATTAATAGCATTAAGTAAGAGTGATATATATTTTTCTATTGATTTAAAGTTTGAACAGCAATTATTTAAAAAAATCAAAAAACTTAATAATAAAATTAAAATTATTGATATCGATAATGGAATAAAGAGATTGTCAATGAAAGGAAAAGAAGAGTCTCATAAGCATGACCATAATTGTTCCCACACAAACTTGGATCCACATATATGGTTGAGTCCTAAAAACCTTATAATTTTATCTGAAAATATAACGAAAGCACTTTCAGAAATAGATGTTGCGAATAGTGCAATTTATCAAAAAAACTTAAAAACTCTAATATCTAAATTAAAAGAACTTGATATTGTTGTTTCTGATATATTAAAAAAACAGAAGGATAAAACAATTCTTGTATTTCATCCATCATTTGGTTATTTTATGCACTCGTATGATTTAAAACAAATGGCTGTTGAGATAAATGGTAATTCACCATCTCCCAAACAACTACAAAAATTAATTAATACCTGTAAAGAGTATAAAATAAAAACAGTTTTTGCTCAACCACAATTTGATGCGAAGAGTGCAAAAATTATAGCAAAAAATATTAATGGAAAAGTAGAATTTATTAACCCATTAGAAAAAAATATTATTTCAAATATTGCATATATCGCAAAAATTATTAGCAATTGAACTCGATTTATATATCGTAAAAGTAAAAAAAAGAACTTTAAATTAAATCTCCTGAAACAGATATATCATCACCTAATTTTTTTATTTCAACATTTGTTAAATTATATGCTTCTGTAAGAGATAATGGATTTATGCCACCAACAACTGTTCGACTATTTTTTCCTCCTAATATTTTAGGGGCAATATGAAATTCTATCTTATTTACAATTTTTGCTTGAATGACAGCTGCTGCAACCTCTCCTCCACCTTCTATTAATAATGATGTGATATTTTGCTTGCCTATTTCTAATAAAAAATTATTCCAGTCTTGCTTTGATGAACAAGCAATTATTTTAGGAGTATTTCCAGTTGGAAATAATTTTTGCAATTTATTCTTTTTTAATGATTTTGAAAGAATAAATCTTTTTGGTTGTTTTTTCCAATTAGATGGGATTCTGACTGTTAAAGATGGGTTATCTTCTCGTGCTGTTTCACCGCCAACTAAAATAGCATCTGACCAACATCTTAATTTTTGAACTCGTTGGCGAGCAATTTTTCCTGTTATCCATTGAGAGTTTCCAGATTGTGTAGCGATTTTTCCATCAAGGGTCATTGCCATTTTTAAAAGCACTAATGGTTTTCCTGTAGTAATCCAATGAAAAAATGCATCATTTAAAATTTTGCATTTTGTTTGTTCTATATTTACAATAACTTCAATTCCTGCTTTTTCTAAAATATTAACACCTCTTCCAGCATGTTTTGGATTTGGGTCTAAAGAGCCAATAACAACTTTTTTGATTTGCTTGTCAATAATAGCTTGGGTGCAGGGAGGAGTTCTACCAAAAGTTGAGCAAGGCTCTAATGTAACATAAATAGTGCTACCTTTTATTGCACAGTTCGCAGAATTTATTGCATTTATTTCTGCATGTGGAGAACCTGTTTTTTTATGATAACCTTCACCAATTATTTTATCATCTTTTACTATTACTGCTCCAACTAAAGGATTTGGGGATGTTTTGCCATACGCACGCTTCGCAAGTGATATTGCTCTGCGCATATACTTTACATTATTAGTCATTTTTTTCTAAATATAGATAAGATTGATAAATTAAAAATGTTAAAAATTCCATAAAAAATAAATAATATAGTAGGTGCTACCCCTGCAATAAAGGGATTGATATATCCTTGCATTCCTAATATTTTTGTAAAATTAGATACTAACTGATAGCCTGCAATAACTCCTATAGCAATGATTATTGAAGTAACAACACTACTTCGTTCATTTCTTGCAGCTAATGGTATTCCTAAAAATATAGCAAGTAAACAGGACCAAGGAAATGCTAATCTGTAATATAAAATCGTTTTGTATATAGCTTCACTTCGTGCGGATATATTCTCTGTTTTTTGTAGAAAATTATAAATAACTAATGAAGGTAAATCATCGGCTGTTTCTGTTGCATAAACAATATCTTCAGGAGTTTCTACCATTTTCGTTTTGTAAACAATATCAGCAACTTTATTGTCACCTTCACTTTTAGATAATGTTTGCAATTTGACTGTTTTCCCTGCAAAACCATTCTTGTAAAAAGGAGTGAATTCTAAATTATTAAAACTCCAACCATTATTAATATAAACAGCTTCTTCTGCTTTTAAATTCCAAGCAATTTTACCATCTGGATAATATTTTTTTAATGTAGTCCCTTTCTGTTTACCTGCTTTATCAAAATACTTAAAAAACCAAGTTCGAGAACGGTCAGCGCTACGATAAGTTAACATTTTATGCATCTCTTCTTTATAGCCTGGACTTGTTATAGATTTTTTTAGAAGATAAGATGCTTTTCTTGTATCTGGGACAATTTTTTCATTAAAAGCAAAATTTAATGCAACAACAAATAAGCCTACAATGTAAATAGACCACCCACAACGGAATAGAGAAATACCTGAAGACCTCATTGCTGTAACTTCTGTATGCTTTCCAAAATTAGCCATAGTATACATACATGCTAACATTGTTGATATTGGTAAAATAAAACATATATTGCGTGGTAGTCTTAATAAAAAATATTGTATTGTAACTCCTATGCTAGCTTCATTTTCTAAAAAATCACTAAGGTCATCAAATAAATCGCCTATGAGAAATAGAATAATAAAAACTAAAAAAATAGCAATCAAAGGTATTAAGAATTGCTTTAATATATATAAGTCTAGAGTAGGATAAAAGAATCCAATCTTTTTGCGTTGAACGCCTGTTCGTAAATGTGTTTTATTTTGCATAATTTGCCTTTTTGGGTTGTTAATAATTAAAAAATAGCATAAATTTGCGATTTATGCAGGAATATATCACTCATTATCTATTTTCAATAAAGCTTCTTCTATTGATATATTTAAAACTTCAGATAATAATTTAGCTGCTTTATTAGCTTTTTTTTCAGACTCTTTAGCTTTTTTATCAGACTCTTTAGCAGCTTTTTCAGCAGCCAGTTTAGCAGCTTTTTCAGCAGCTCTTTTAGCTTTTTTAGCAGCCTTTTTAGCTTTTTCAGCAACTCTTTCAGCTTTTTGTTCTAGCTGTTCTATTATAGCTTTATTTTTATTTTCTTCATCTATCATATCTTGCTCCAATGCACTTCTTATATAATCTCTTTCATCATCCATCCATTTTTGAATTCTTTTCATTCTTACCGATTGAGTTGAAATATACTCTAAGTCTTTTTTTGTCAATCCTTTATTATTTAATCTCTTTTCCATAAGAAGACAATTTTCTTTAAAAGTTTCATCTTTTTTTAATTTATTGAAATCTGTTTTTTTATTGCTTTTATTATTAGATAGTTCAGCAAATTTGAACCAATTAAAATATTTTTCATGCTTTGTATTTCTAATAATATTTTTTTGAAATGCAAAAATTAATTTGTTTTTAGGAATGAAATCTAAGTTTTTTGAAGTATTTCTTAATTTTTTAAGAATTCTATTTCTTTCAATTAATAAATCATTAATATTCTTCTTTAACCATAAAGAATCATTTCCTATAAAGTTGGCAACACCTTCATTTGTCATAGAATACGATAATAAATCATCTGTATGGTTTAAGCAATCATCAACCATCCAAACTAAAGTTACAACAGGCATTATTCTTCGATAATCTTTAACTTCTATATCTTTTTGTGTTTCAGGATCTAAAGATAAAGTTTTTAGGGGTAATGTTTCTAATTGTAAAGCAGTATTTAAAGTATGATAAGTATAAAATCTATGAATGACATCTGCTTTATACCATTGTTGCATATCAATTATAACATAACCGTTATCTATCTTACAACGAAAATCAAACTCAACATATTTTGAATCATCTGTAATATAATGCTTATCCTTCTCTAATTGCTCTATTTCTTGAATTTTAACATCCAAAACATCTTCCAAAAATGCTCTAGCAATCTTTAAATTAGAAAAGATTTTCTTGAAAAATCTATCCTGATTTAATGATGCCATATATCTAGTTGGCTTTTTGATGTTTAATTTTGACATTTTATAAAATATACTTTAAATGGGTAATTTCATACCCATTTAAAAGTGAAATATTTTTACATTACTCTTTCAATAATAATATCTGGATCAATATCTTCTTTTAAGATTCTTTCTAATCCGTCTTTTATTGTTGAAGTTGCGTGAGGACATGATCCACATGCTCCCTGCAATTTAAGCTTTACTATTTTATCTTCAATACTAATAATTTCTAAATCCCCACCATCATTTTGTAAATGAATACGAAGACTATCCAACTTTTCTCTAATTTGCTCTTCCATTTTTAAATTCTCCTTTTTTTTATTAAAATTATTGTTAAAAAATAAATTGACTATCACTTAATCTTTTGTTAAATTCATCTAAAACCTTTTGTTCTGCTTCTTGACCACCTCTTGCAACAAAAGTTGCTCCAAAACGAACAAACGATCCTGCATCATCCCAAGGGACAGAACTAATATGTTTTTCTTTTATTAGCCATTGACTAAAAGCTTCTCCCGATTCAAATGTATATTTTCCATCAGCTGTTCCTTTAGGGGCTTTAACATATAAATAAAATGAACCATCTGGCACTTTTGCATCAAATCCAATAGCTTTTAAAGATTCAGTCATACTTGTAAGTCTTCTTAAATATTTTTCACAAATAGCAGGAGTTATATTGCTTTGATTTTCTAAGCCTTTAATTGCTGCTTTTTGAATTGCTGCAAATTGACCACTATCAGCATTATCTTTTACATTTGCAAATCCTTTTACAGCTAACTCATTCCCACAAACCCAGCTAATTCTCCAGCCAGTCATATTAAATCCTTTCGACATACTATGAAGCTCAATAGCACAATCCATTCCACCTGGGACAGATAAAATACTTAAAGGTTTCCCAGTGAAATTCAATGGTGCATAAGCCGCATCTGAAACTATTAAAATATTATTTTCTTTTGCAAAAGCAATAGCTTCAGCAAAGAATTCTACAGTTGCTGATGCTCCTGTTGGGTTATTTGGATAATTCAAATAAAGTAACTTTGCACGCTTCTTTTGATCATCTGTTAATGACTTTAAATCTGGTAAAAAATTGTTCTCTTCTAAAAGTTGCAAGTTTACAACTTCGCCTTGAAAATATTGTGTCCAAGTTCCCATTATAGGGTATCCAGGAGTTGTCATAATTGTTATATCATTTGGATTTATAAATGCTGAAGGAAGTAATGATAGAACAGACTTACTGCCAATAGCATGATTTATCTCAACGCTAGCATCAAGTTTAACGCCATATAAAGAATCCATATATTTTGCAACAGCATCCTTGAATTCTTGAACTCCGTTATCTGTATATGTTCTATTTTCCCATTTCGTAGCTTCTTCCGATAAAGCTTTAACAACTTCAGGAAAAGCCATATCATCAGGTTCTCCAACTCCCATATCAATAATTTCAAGCTCTGGTTTTGCATCAATCGCAGCTTTTTTAGCTCGTTTTATTTTTTCAAATTTATAAATTGCTGTATCTTTTCCAAACTTATTGCCACCGATTCGTTCTGAAAAATTACTTTGTAAAAAATGTTCTGACATAATTACCCCTATATTTGTTTAATTTAATTAAAGTAGTATTAATATATACCTATTATTGAAAAAATACAAGTTTTTATATCTCAAACAATGTAAAAAAACTTGAATTTTAATATTTAAAAAATCTTTATTTTTTTTTAATAAATTTGTATAATTTGAAATATAGAATATATTATAATATACGAAAATTAAAAAAATAAGGAATAAATATGTTAAAGAAAGTATCAAATTTAGAAGAAGAGTATGATATAATAGTTGCTGGAGCAGGATTAGGTGGATTAACAGCTGCGAATGTTTTGGCGAAACGAGGTTGGAAAGTATTGTTGGCAGAACAGCATTCTATGCTAGGCGGACTTGCAACTTATTTTAAAAGGAAGGGGCATATTTTTGATGTTGCTCTTCACGGATTTCCTATAGGTATGAAGAAAACTTTGAGAAAATACTGGTCTAAGGAGATGGCTGAAAAAATTAAACAAGTTAAAAGTGTCCGTTTTGATAATCCACAATTTTCTGTTGAAACAACCTTTACAGAAGAGGATTTTACACGCATTTTAGTTGAAGATTTAAATGTTGACAAAAAAACTGTTAATGAATTTTATAAAGAATTAGCTAATATGAATTTCTTTGATGAAAATCAAATGAATAATCGTGAACTATTTGAAAAATATTTTCCAGATAGAAATGATGTTGTTAGATTATTAATGGAACCTATAACTTATGCAAATGGATCTACTCTTGATGAACCTGCTATAACTTATGGAATTGTTTTTTCAAACTTTATGAGTAAAGGGGTTTACACTTTTGAAGGCGGAACAGATTTAATGTTGGATATGATGGAGAAGGAACTTACAAAAAATGGTGTAGATATTGCGACTTGTGCAAAAGTTGAAGAGATTGTTATGGAAGATAATAAAGTTGCAGGGGCTATTATTAATGGCAAAAAGATTAAATGCAAAGGCGTTATGTCTAATGGTAATTTATTGAAAACTATTAATGAATGGCTTGGCGAAGATTATTTAACTAAAGAATTTTCAGCAACAGTGAATAAAGTTAGACTGAATACAAGTAGTTCTCAAGTTTATATCGGGCTGAAAAAAGGTGAATCATTTGATTATATTGGAGACCTGCTTTTTACTTCTACTTATCCAGAATATGATGCCGCAAAATTAATTGATAAAAATATTACAAGTAGAACTTTTTCTGTATATTATCCAGATATTAGACCTGGAACAGATGATTATACTATTGTTGCATCTATGAATTCTAAATATGAAGATTGGATTGATTTATCTAAAGAGGAATATAAAGAAAAGAAACAAGAATTAATAGATGATACTATAAAAATTTTAGATAAATATATTCCAGGAATTGCAGATAAAATTGATTATACAGAGGCAGCAACTCCGAAAACTTTTGAAAGATATACGCTACACGGTAAAGGTTCATCTTTTGGAACAAAATTTGAAGGATTAGATGTGAGTATGAATTTACATAAACATATAAACGGTTTATTTCACGCTGGTTCTGTAGGAATTATTATGTCGGGGTGGCTTGGAGCTGCTAATTATGGTGTCATAATGGCGAATGAAGTTGATAAATATTTAACGAGTAACTAAAATGAATACAGAATTAATAACAAAAGAAGATTTAGATGTAGCATCAGGTTTTATTAATCAATCTTTAGAAGCATTGAATAAAATTTTACTTGGTCACGAAGCTGTTCACAAATTAGTCATCATAGGCATAATTAGTCGTGGTCACATTCTTCTTGAAGGTTTGCCAGGAGTAGGAAAAACAGCAATGATAAAAGCTATTGGCGATATAATGAATTTATCATTTAACCGTGTTCAATTCACTCCAGATTTAATGCCAGCTGATATTCTTGGAACAAATATTTTACAAGAACAGGAAAATGGAAAACGAGCAATGGAGTTTCAAAAAGGACCAGTTTTTACAAATATAATGCTTGCAGATGAGATTAATCGAGCTTCACCAAAAACTCAATCAGCATTACTTGAAGCAATGCAAGAAGGCTCGGTTACTTTATTGGGTAAAACTAGAGAACTTCCAAAACCTTTCTTTGTATTGGCATCGCAAAATCCTATAGAACTTGAGGGAACATTTCCAATCCCAGAGGCTCAGTTAGATAGATTTTTATTTAAACTTAATATCAAAGGGGTTGATAGTAATGCCCTAAGCGATATTATATCAAATCGAAGACGCGGAGAAACTCCAGAAGCAGATTTTCATTTAACAGAAGATAATTTAAACTTTATTTTTGATACAATGAATAAAATATATTTACCCAAAGCAATATCAAATTATATTGCGAGGTTAGTAACAGCTACACATCCTGATGAAAATCAAATTGACGAAGTTAAAGATTTTGTATCATTTGGAGCATCTCCAAGGGCAGCGATAGCAATCGCAGAAGCAGCAAGAGCAACTGCACTAATCGCAAATCGTCCAACTGTAGGCTTTGAAGATGTAAATATGGTAGTTCAACCTGTTTTAAATCATAGAATGATATTAAACTATAAAGCAAAAATGGAAAATATGAGTGTAGATGATATTATAAATATTGTTCTGGAAAGAACAGAAGAGGTCGATTTAAATTTGCCAAAGGACATTGTAGTTAATTAATGCAAGGTTTTGTTTTAATCATTAGTGTTTTAAAAGCTGTTGCGACAATATTTATTATTTGTGGACTGGGAGCTATCCTTGTTCGTAAAAAAATATTATTAGAAAAGGATTTACAAGTTTTAAGCAAAGCGGTAACTTGGACAATGTTCCCAGCTTTGGCATTTGTTAATATATCAAAAAATATTGATTTAAATGTTATTAAAGAATTATGGATATTACCTTTTTCATGTTTATTATTTGCACTTGTTGGTATGTCTTTTGGCTGGGTTTTTAGTAAAATATTTAAAATAGCACCACAGTTTCAAAATACAATTATTACTACTTGCGGTTTTGGGAATGCAGGCTTTATTCCAATGCCTTTAATAATCTCTCTCGCATTTGTATTGCCTGTTTTTCAGGATAATCCAGAAGGATTTGGTTTAAAAGGAGTTGCATATATCGCAATTTTCCTTTTAACTTTTACTCCATTTATATGGTCATTTGCTTATGCTTTAATATTACAAAAAAAAGTAAAGGAACTGAGGTTTAAAGATGTTACTGCACCTCCTGTATATGGTGCTTTATTAGGGATAGTTATTGGATTAATCCCTGCAATTAAAGGAAGTTTATGTGTTCAAACAGGAGAATTTTATTTTATATTCAAAGCATTAGAAATTTTAGGCTGGGGGACAATTCCATGTTCTTTAATCATTTTAGGTGGAAAATTATCAAATGGTCCTATCAAAGGTTCTATTAGACTAAGAGCTATTTTTAGTGTTGTTTTAGGCAAATTAATTTTAATGCCTATTTTTATATTTATGTATATAAAATTACTATTATTCGTTGATATTATTAAATTCGATATTATTTTAATTTTGGTTTTAATGATAGAAGCTGCAATGCCACCAGCGACAAATCTAATTGTTATGACAACTCTAAGAGGAATTAAAGAGGAAGAAGATGCAATGGCATCAGTTATGTTTTACACTTACATAATTTCAATTATTACGGTTACTTTAACAATATTATTAACAGTTTATTATTTTACAAAAGAGGTTATATGAAAGAATTTTTATCTGCTATATCAAAAGAGGCTTTAAACAAGATTGAACCAAAATTTAGACGAAAACAAATTATTGATTGGGTTTACAAAAAACAAGAATTAAATCCTGACAATATGCGAAATTTGCCATTAGATTTACGAGAAAACTTAAAAAATGAATTTCATTGTAGTTTATCTTCTATCAAGAATTCTTTTTTTTCAAATGATGGAACTACAAAGCTATTAATAAAACTTCAAGATGGAGCTTGTATAGAATCAGTTATTATTCCATCAAAAAAACGAGTTACATTTTGTTTAAGTACACAAGTTGGATGCCCTGTAAAGTGCAAATTTTGTGCCAGTGGAGCAAAAGGACTTGTTAGAAATTTGACAGCAGGTGAAATAATTGAACAATATTACTTAACTTGTCAAGCTGCTAAAGCTAAGCCTACAAATCTAGTTTTTATGGGAATAGGGGAGGGGCTTTTAAATTATGATAATTTAATTACAAGTTTAGATATTCTATGTCAAGAAGATAAAATTAATTTTGCAGCTAGAAAAATAACAGTTTCAACAAGTGGTATTTCAAAAAATATCATAAAACTAGCAGATTTAAAGAGGCAATGGACTTTAGCTATATCCTTGCACGCTACGAATGATGAATTACGCAAAGAAATCATACCAGAGCCTTTTCGTGAAAAAATTGAAGATATATTAAATGCAGCATCATACTACAAAGAGCAGACAGGTAGAATTGTAACAATGGAATACACACTTATAAAAGATTTTAATGATGCTGAAAAAGATGCAAAAAAACTTGCATATATCGCAGTAAATAGATTTTTCAAGGTCAATATAATCCCATATAACAATACTGAAAATAATGATTATCAGTGTCCAGATAGGGATGTTATTGATGATTTTATGAAAATTTTAGAAGAAGGAGGTGCGTTAGTTACACTCCGAGAAAGTAGAGGAAATAAAAAACAAGCAGCATGTGGGCAATTAGCAATAACTGATATACTGTAAATGCTTTGCATTCGGAGAATACATATCATTTCTTTAAAATTTCTTTAATATTTTTATGAAATTAGTTGATTTTCATTAAAACAAGTCTATATTCATAGATAATTATAAAAGATAAAATTAGGAGTAATATGTATTTAGCACCATTTAATTATGATAGGTTTTTCAAAAAAATCTTTTCTGACAATGATATAGCCAAAGCTTTTCTTGAAGATTTCTTAGATGTGGAAATTGAAGAAATTCAACAACTTGGCAATGAACATGCAGTAACCAATAAATCAAAAATTGTAGAATTTGATTATAGATGTAAAATTAATGGTCAATATGTGATTATTGATATGCAACAGTGGTATAAATCTGATGTTGCACAACGATTTTATATTTATCACGCTTTGAATGCAGCTTTACAATTAGAAGATTTAAAAGAAAAGGTTGTTACAATTGAATATGATAAAAAAGTTGGTAATAAAAAAATAAAATTTGAAAAAGAAGTTAAGGATTATCGTAAAGTAGAACCTGTATTAACTCTTGTTTGGCTAGTTGATGACTCTTTGCACTTTAAATCAGATTTTGTTTCATATAAATTATTACCAGATATATTAGAGGCTTTTATTAAAAATCAACAAATTTGGTTTAAAGAAAATTTTGACAATTTAATAATAACTAGAAATGAATTAATTGAAGTAGTTGATAACGAGCATAAAGATATTAATTTTCTCAAAAAAAATAAATTAATTTTTATGTTTCAAAAAAATATTGTCAAAAACTTTGAAAATGCAAAAAAGAAAGAGGAAGAAAATAATATAGAAAGTAAAGATTTAAAATATGTTAGATGGTTTGACTTTGCTAAAAAAACTCTTAAAAAAGATAATTCAAAAGAAGATTTTGAAGAATATCAAAATGACCCATTATTCAAAGAAATAACAAGAAGATTAGTCCAAGAAGAGTTAAGTGAAGAAGATAAAGAATATATTCAAGATGAAAGCGATTTGCAAGAAAAAATAAAAGCTTATAACGATGGCGTTTTTTCTGATGGTTTCAAAGAGTCCCAAATTTTAGCAAAAAAAGAAATAAAGGAAGTAAAACAAAAAGCTGACAAAGAATTAGACGAAGAAAAACAAAAAACAGAAAAAGAAAAGCAAAAAGCGGAAAAAGAAAAGCAAAAAGCGGAAAAAGAAAAGCAAAAAGCGGAAAAAGCAGAAAAAGCTTTAGAAATAGAAAAAGAAAAGGCTTTGCAAGAAAAATATCAAATGGCTATTGAGTTGAATAATAATGATATGCCTATTAATGCGATTGCTAATATTACAAAACTATCTATCGACAAAATTAAACAATTAACAAAGGAGGTTTTATAGAAAATATGTAACTCTAATTTTATAACTGCGACTTATGCAGTTTTTTATATTTGAAAGTTTTTTACTTTCAGTATTTGTTTGTTTCAAAAATCGGCAAAATTTTTCCACAATCAATAATACTAAAAGAGACGCTATGCGTTCTCTTTTTGTATGGTTGTGGGGGTTCTTGCCGATACACCTCGAGTCAGTGCGAAAAGAGTACGCATTTTTTATGCCAAGGTGTCTATTATGAAAACTCAATTAAAATTATTTGCGATTTGTGCAATATTCTCTATTATTTCTGCGACTTATGCAGAATCGTTACCTTATCTTTTTGATAAGCCTTTCAACTTTTTCACTTCTTCTTATGGAAATTCTATTTCTGAAACTAAAGAAGATAATATCCATTCCTTTAAATTTTACGATAAACAATCTAAATGCACATTAACGATTGACTTTATCAACAATATTTCAATCGAAGTTATGTATTTGTATGATAATGATATATCACATTCAAAAGTTCAACAATTATTAAATCTTTACGGCAAGCAAGAAGATTGGATATCATCAAAAACAGCAACAAACATTCCGACTTGGACAAATTACAAATCAGGAATCGGAGCTGCAGCATTAGATAAAAGAGGGTTATTATTTATGAAAGTTCCATCTGCTTACACTAACGAGCAAAAGGAGGTGGAAAAAATCCGTTAGACTAATGAAAAATCGCGTCAATAAAATATTGACATTTTAAAACAAATCGTATTATTCACAAAACAATAATACAAAAAAAGGAGACAAGAATGAGAAAATTTATTATTTTTTCAATCGTAGGGCTAGTTATGACTTACAGCATTATGTCAATAGCAGCAAAGCTTAGAGTTTTTAACAGTAAACCAAAACAAGCTGAATTAGTAGAATGTGGGACTTGCAATGGCAAAGGAGGAAGTGATTGTAGTTCTTGTGAAGGAGGATGGATAAATTGTGCTGGATGTAGTGGGAAAGGTATTAAAAGTGATGGTAAAAGATGTTATCAGTGTAATGGTCGTGGATTAGAAAAATGTAGTAGTCATAATTGTAGAGCTGGTTGGGCGCCTTGTTCTTCATGTAAAGGTACAGGTTGGATAAAAATATGGAGGAAACAATAATGGGTAGAGATAAAAAAAGAGATGATAAATTTTTCAATTGTTCTCAAGATCATGAAATTGAGTATGTTGCCAATTTATATCAAGATAAAGAAACAGTTAAAAAATTAATAAATTTAGATTGTACATTAGGAAACATAAAATATATGACTCATATTGATTTATACAAAAAAATTGAAAAAGAGTTAGGATTTTCTGTCCCTGATTAATAATTTATTAATTTAATCATAGATTAATAATTAACAAAACATGAGTGGAGCAATAACGCTTCACTCTTTTAAACAAAGGAGTATTAAAATGAGTGATAATAAAAAGAATGGAATTGATACATATAATCACATTATTGAAGAAATTGCTAGACAAGATAAAACATATACAACAATGAAAATAGGAAGATATTTTGCAACAGGTTTATTGAAGTTAAAAGTTTCAGATATAGGAGAAGAATTTGTTTCAATAATGTGGAAAAAAGGTTTAAAGTATTTTGATAATAATAAATTATTAGGACATACAGTTATAATAGATAGTCAAAATCAGAGTGATGAAATAGATTTTTCATGACTTTCAGTATATTAACATTATGCCACCGAGACGGATGGTGCTCCGTTCTGGGAGCGCTGAGCTTTGCTCGGCATGAAGTTTAGATACTGGGAAATAGACAATATTTTGTTTAGGATTAAAAGACTAAAATAATCTATATCTCTCTGTATATTAACATTATGCCACCGAGACGGTGGCGCTCCGTTAATGCTAGAGTTAAA
>JAOZMT010000145.1 GCA_029934175.1 Victivallales bacterium
AAATATGATGAGTTATATGAAAAATCTGAAGATTTTAAAACAATGGTAGACATGCAAACTTAAAGAAAAAATGAAAGGAATACTATTCTTTATAAATTCCTTAGAAAGTAGAAGAACAGAAATAATATGCATTACCCTTTACAATTCTTTTGTAGAACGAGGCATTAAAGTAAATTTATTATTAATTTTTCTTGATGAAAAGAACAGATTGAAGATGATTTATTAAAAAATGTCAATGTCAGTATTTTAAATGTAAAGCATGCTAGAAATTCCGTATTAAATAATATCAATTTTTAAAATTCAATAGACTCTAAGCACACGATCCATTATACCTAAATAAAGTTTTAAATGAATTTTTAAGTGGTCCCAAATTTTTATAATGGGATTAATTGATTATTGGGTAGATATCCAATAATCCATTTCAAAGAAAATGGTCTCATAATAAAATCAGTGCGTTGTGTGCTTAGAGACTAGAAAAAGTATTAGTCTTCAATTAGCTATATTATTAGTTTTTTAAGTTAAATATATCATAATTGAAGGTGTATTAATACTATAAGAACCAAAAATTACGCTGTTAGAGGAGGTCTGTTTTATTGTAATATCTTCTAGACAAAGAATTCAAAACAAGTAAAATTCCACAGGAGAAAAGCTCTTTTAAAGAACTGTCTAAAAATGCTGGCAGTTTTTATATAATGTTTAACAATAACAAATTATAAAAATCATGAAAATTATATATATCGTCGCTTCTAATATTCCATCGCGTAGTGCAAACTCTATTCATGTAATGAAAATGTGTCAAGCATTTGCACATAATGGACATGAAGTTACACTTGTCGTTCCAAATTGTTATAATGAAATGGAGAATGACATTAAAGATGAGTATGATTTTTATGGAGTAGAAAACAAGTTTGTAATAAAGAAAATATTTTGTCCAAATATAAAAGGTAAAATGATTTTCTTTTTTCTTTTAAGTTTTATGTTCATATTAAGGCAAAAAACAGATTTGATTTATGGGCGATATTTGCCAACTTGCTTTATGTCGGCTATATTTAGGATGAAAACAATTTTTGAATTACATTCAGATATATGGAATTCAGGTTTATTAAATAAAATAAGACTTCGAATTATATTACAAAATAAAAATATAGATTTTGTTGTTATTTCAAAAGCCTTAAAAGTTTTAATGCAAAAAAAGTATCCTCACTTAATTAAAAAAATTATTGTTGCCCATGATGGGGCTGATAAGCCTGTATCTTTGTCTGAAAAAATAGATGACAAGTTTAATTATGAAAAAATAAATGTAGGATATTTAGGTCACTTATATAAAGGTCGTGGCATTGATTTGATTATTAATATAGCAAATAAGATAAGGGATTGTGATTTTCATATTATTGGAGGAAGAAATGAAGATATTGAATATTGGGAAAATCAAAATTTGACAAATAATATTATTTTTCACGGATTTATTCAGCAAAAAAATGTTTATAAATATAGGAATTCATGCGATATATTATTAGCACCTTATCAAAATCAAGTTTTTCTTAAAGATAAAAAACAAGATACGAGTAAGTTTATGTCACCACTTAAAATTTTTGAATATATGGCAAGTAAAAAAGCTATTATAATATCAGATTTACCCGTTTTACGAGAAGTTTTAAATGAATCAAATGCAATATTTGTTTCTCCTGATAATGAAAGTGAATGGATCAATGCAATTAATGAATTGAAAAAGAATGAAAAAAGAATGAAACTTGCTAATCAGGCTTATATTGATTTTGAAAAAAAATATACTTGGTTGAAAAGGGCTAAGTTTATAATTGATAATATCAAATAAGAAATCTCTGATAATTAAATTAAGAGTGGTTTCAATAATAAATTTTATTGTTTTTAATTTTAGCAATGAAAAAAGGACTTTTGTATGAATATAATTTACATAGCAGATGCAGATTCTGTTTTTGCAATAGATAGATTTAATGTATTAAAAAAAACAATTAATCCAAAATATATAAAATTCATAGGTTTTATAAAAGAAAAAAATATTATTTTGAGATTGGTTAAAAATTTATTTTTATTGGTTAAAATCTATTTTTTGATAAAAATAAAAAAAGTAGATATAGTTATACATTTAGGTGTTTATCAATTTATATTAAATTTACTTTCATATACAAGTGTTAGCACAATAGCAATTCCTCAAGGGTCAGAAATAAATCAATTGTATAAAGGACATGTTAAATTTCTAACAGATATTTTATTGTCTAAATCAAAATTTATTTTAGTGCGCTCTAAAGGAATGGAACAAAGATTATTATTTATAAAACCTGATATAAAAGATAAAATACATATATTAAATTGGGGAATTAAAGATATTTTTTTTATGGATACTAATTTTATAAAACAAGATAAATCCATAAATATAATATCATATAGAGCAACAGGAACAATATATAACATTGATATTATTTTTGAAGCTATTAAGAAGTTAAAATTAAAGTATGAAAACATTAAATTTATTTATGTAGAATATAATAAGTCTATAGATATGAATTTAGATTTAAGTATTTGTGATGAAATTTATAATAATTTACAATCAAATGATATAGCTATGCTTTTAAAAAAGTCTGATATTTCTCTATCCATACCAAGTTATGATGGATTTTCTACTTCTTTAATAGAATCCATGGCAGCTGGAATATTATCTGTCATTAGTGATATAGAAGCATATAAATATGATTTAAATGAAAGTCCGTGGTTGCTAAAAAAAACAGATATTAAAATAGATAGTTTACTCAATGTTATTATAGATATCATTGAAAATAAAGAGTTAATAAATATGAAAAAAGAGAGAAGTGATTATATAAAAAAATATTATTCAAGAGCATCCCAAACTGAAATGTTAAAAAAAATAATATTTTCATGTAAAATGGACAATAAACAGTAATAATGAAAATACTACATATTGTTGAAAATTTAGATAACAGTTATGGAGGACCAGCTAAATCTGTTCCATTGTTAGTAAAATATTTAAATAAATTAAATATTGAAAATAAAATATTTACAATACAAGTTTATGAAAATGAAGAAAATAATATACTTTGTGAAAATAATATAGATGTTATTAAAGTTCCATTAAAAGGTATTAAAAAAATAAAATTTTCTCCTATTTTAGAGGCAAAAATCACCAAAGAAATAACAGATGAAACTATTATACATGTTCATACATTATGGACATATCCAACATATTTAGGATATAAAATAGCAAAAAAATCTAATATTCCATTGATTGTCTCGCTTAGAGGAATGATGTATGATTGGTGTTTAAACCAAAGTAAATATATAAAAAAAATTGCAATGTGCTTATTTCAAAAAAAAATGCTTAAAAAAGCTAATATTATTCATATAACAGAATCTAATGAAAAAAAAAGCTTTAGAGAATATAGGCATATATAATAATACTGTTCTTATTCCAAATGGTGTAGAATTAAACAATAAACCAGATGTTTTAAATCAAGAAATATTGAATAAAATTAATTACAAAGAAAATAAAAAATATATAATGTTTTTAGGTCGCATTGTTCACAATAAAGGATTACATTATTTATTAAATAGTTATACACACTTAAAAAAGAAGTATCCAAATATAGAAATATTAGTAGTTGGTGGAATAGAAGATAAAAAATATTTTAGAGGATTAGAACAAACTATAGGAGTTCACTTTTTAGGCATATTAGATGGAATAGATAAATATACTATATTTTCCATTTCATCTTTGTTTGTATTGCCATCTTATACTGAAAATTTTGGAATTTCAATAGCTGAAGCAATGAGTTACAAAATACCAGTTATTACAACACAAGGAACTCCTTGGAAAGAATTAGAAGAAAAAAATGCAGGTTGGTGGGTTAAACTTAGTCAAGAAAATATTGATAAAGCTATAGATGAGGCGCTAAATTGTAGTGATGATGAATTAAGAGAAAAAGGAAATAAAGGATTTGAAATAATTAAATCTTATACTTGGGATAAACAAGCTTTAAAAATGAAAGAAACTTATAAAAATTTATTAAATAAAAGGAGAATATAAATGTATATATTAGGATTGAATGCATATCACGGTGATAGTGCAGCGTGTATATTTAAAGATGGGGAATTAATAGCAGCAATTGAAGAGGAAAGAATTCGAAGAGTTAAGCATTGGGCTGGATTTCCAAACGAATCTATAAAATTTTGTCTTAATGAATGTAATATAAGTATAGAAGATATTGATTATATCACAATTTCAAGAGACCCTTCTGCAAATGTTTATAAAAAAATAACACATACTTTAAAAAATCTTGTTAGTTTTTCAGCATTAAAAGATAGATTGGCAAATACAAGAAAAGTTCGTTCAATTAAAAGCGAGTTGGCAACAGTTTTTGAAATAAGTGAAGATAAAATAAAAGCTGAAATTCATAATGTTGAACATCACAGAAGTCACATTGCGAGTGCTTTTTTTGCATCGCCTTTTGAAGAATCAGCAATTTTATCAGTAGATGGTTTTGGAGATTTTACTTCGACGATGATTGGAGTAGGAAAAGGGACAGAAATTGAAATAATTGACAGTGTTATATATCCTCATTCTATTGGAGTGTTTTACACAGCATTTACTCAATATTTAGGATTCGAGAATTATGGAGATGAATATAAAGTAATGGGCTTAAGTCCTTATGGAAATGCTACAATGATAGATAAAATAAAAGATATAATTATATTTAAAGATAATGGGCTTTTCGAAATAAATAAAAAATATTTTACACATCCAAAAGATGGTGTTACTATGAGTTGGGAAGATGGAAATCCTTTTATAGAAAATATTTATTCTGATTATATGGTAGAGGTCTTTGGAACAGCAAGAACAAAAGGAGAAGAGTTAACTCAGGAGCATAAAGATTTAGCTGCATCTATTCAAAGAGTAACAGAAGAGTTAATTTTTCATATATTAAATAATCTTCAAAAACGAACAGGATTAAAAAATATTTGTATTGCTGGAGGAGTTGCTCAAAATTCAGTTGCAAATGGTAAAATTCTAGATAATTCAACATTTGAAAAATTGTATATCCATCAAGCAGGGCATGATGCAGGAACTGCAATAGGTAGTGCTTTATGGTTATATAATCAACTCCTAGGAAATGATAGAATTGAACCAATGTATCATAGTGCATTTGGAAGTAAATTTAGCGATAATGAAATTGAGGAATATTTGAAATCCGAGAATATTAATTATAAAAAATATAATGATGAAGAGTTAAATAATAAAGTTACAGATTGTTTAATAAATGCTGGTGTTGTTGGATGGTTTCAAGGCAGAGCTGAATTTGGGCCAAGAGCATTAGGAAATAGAAGTATTATTGCAGATCCAACAAGAGATGATGCAAAAGAGATATTAAATCTGAAGATAAAAAGAAGAGAACCTTTCAGACCATTTGCACCATCTATATTGAAGGATTATGTAAAAGATTATTTTGAGATAGTTGACAATGTTCCTTTTATGGAGAAGGTTTTTCAGATAAAAAAAGAGAAAAGAAGTTTATTGGCAGCAGTAACTCATGTGGATGGTAGTGGTAGACTTCAAACAGTAGATAAGAATATAAATTCAAAATATTATGGACTTATTAAAAATTTCTACGAGAAAACAGGAGTTCCAATTTTGCTTAATACTTCTTTTAATGAAAATGAACCAATTGTAAATACTCCAGCTGAAGCTTATGCTTGTTTTGCTAGAACAAAAATGGATATGATTGTAATGGGAAATATAATAGTGGAAAGAGCCGTTATCAGTAATCAGTAATCAGTAATCAGAAATCAGAAATCAGAAATCAGAAGTCAGAAATCAGTAATCAGTAATCAGTAATCAGTAATCAGTAATCAGAAATCAGAAATCAGAAATCAGAAATCAGAAGTCAGAAATCAGAAATCAGAAGTCAGTAAAGAAAAGAAATTTTAATCATCTTTCTAAAAAAAATTAGTGTTCATTAGCGTTCATTAGCGGTTAAGATAAAAAAGAACTTTAAACCGATGAAGTTTTTCTTTAAAAA
>JAOZMT010000146.1 GCA_029934175.1 Victivallales bacterium
ACAAAGAAAACCTTTGTGTTCTTTGCGAAAACCTTCGTCTACTTTGTGGTAAAATAGGGTTTACTGAATATATACTGCGTTACTTTGTTTGCTTTACTCTGAAAATCCTTAGTTGTGGTATTCTCAAAGCATTGTCCACAAAAATTCTAATGATTATTGGACTAAATGATTCCCGAAATGTTAGTTAACCTTTTCTAAAATTAATAGATTTATCTTCTATTCTTGCCTACTTATAAAATCATAAAAATAAAGATAATTCTAGTTTATATGTGACAATATCAAAAATAATTAAAAGAAAAATAGGAAATTGCTTTATTTTTTTTTTAAGAGATGTATAGTATAGTAACCAAGGAGTAGTTATTTACTATTTACCTTTTTATATATTTAAAGCAAAGTGAGTGATAATTTTGTTACTTTGTTGTTGTGTGAATTTAACTTTTAATTTATATTTTTTAATTAAAAGATATAATATAATTTTGAACTAAAATCATATTTTTTATATAGTTTTAGTTTTTACATATTGCAACTAAGCATATTATTATCATCAGGAAAGATATGGAATCATTTAAACTTGATGAAGAACGAAGAGATATAGATAAGAAATCTGATGATTTTTTTTCGACTGAATATCTTCCACTTGCAGCTCGCCTGCGTCCACAATGCTTTGACGATTTAATAGGTCAATCACATATTATTGCTCCTGGTAAGTTGTTAAGGCGTGCAATAGAATCCGAAAAATTCACAAGCATTATATTTCATGGTCCACCTGGAACAGGGAAAACTAGCTTGGCTGAAATTATCGCTAAAACAACAAACTCTGCATTTATTCGTCTCTCAGGAGTATCATCTTCTGTGAAAGATATCCGTAGAGAAATTGATTTTGCGATAAAAAGAAGGACAATTCGTAATCGCGAAACAATTTTGTTCATTGATGAAATACATCGCTTTAATAAAGCACAACAAGATGCCCTTTTGCCTGATGTTGAACATGGGAATGTTCGATTAATTGGGGCAACAACGCATAATCCAAATTTTTATATAATTCCTGCGTTAGTATCAAGATCTTTACTTTTTCAGTTAGAAAGCTTAACAGAATCTGAAATTAAAGGATTATTACTAAAAGTAACGAAGAATAGAGAAAATTTTAGTGGTTTAAATATTGATATATCAGAAGAAGCATTAGTATTTTGGAGTCATATATGTGAAGGCGATGCAAGAAGGGTTCTTAATGCTTTGGAAATTGCAGTTTTATCAACTGCAAATGATAAAGGGACTGTCCAAATAACTTTAGAAATAGCAGAAGAGTCTATTCAAAAAAAATCTATTTTATATGGAGATGATGGACATTATGATACGATAAGTGCATTTATAAAAAGTATGCGTGGAAGTGATGCAGATGCAGCTATTTATTGGTTAGCTAAGATGTTAAGTGCTGGTGAAGATATACGATTTATAGCACGCCGAATAGTTATTTTTGCATCAGAAGATATAGGAAATGCTGATCCTGATGCGATTTCATTAGCAACAAATGTAATGAATGCTGTTGAAAAAATAGGAATGCCAGAAGCTAGAATTTTACTAGCTCAAGCAGTTACATATTGTGCAACATCGCCAAAAAGTAATGCATCATATATTGCGATTGATGCAGCTTTGGACGATATTAAAAATGGTAGAATAGAACCAGTTCCAAAACATCTGCGAGATGCCCATTATAAAGGGGCGAAACAAATGGGACATGGAGAGGGATATATTTATCCACATGATTGTGAAAATCAAGTTGCAAAACAAGAGTATTTGGGTGTTGAAAAGCAATATTATCAACCTGTTGATATAGCTTTTGAATCGAAAATCAAGCAAAGAATTGCATATTTCGCAAAATTGCGTGGAGAAAGAAATGTTGAAAAATAAGAAACTTGAACTAAGGCGAAAGTTTTTAAAGATACGAAGTGAAATTGATAGAAAAGAAAAGATTTTATTTGATGAAAAAATCAATAATAATCTAAAAGAATTTTTTAAAGAAAAAGAATTCAATGCTGTCAATGCATTTATATCAGATGGGACAGAGCCTAATATTATTGATACTTTAAATTGGCTATTAAATGCTGGTAAACGAATATATTTACCTCGATTTAATAAACAAGAAGAAAGTTGTCAATATGAACTAGTTGAAGTTTTTAATTTAAATTCTGATTTGCAATTAGGCAAATATGGAATTTTAGAACCTAAATTACATTTGAAGTCTGCTAATATTAGAGATTTTAAATATAATATATGGTTAATTCCTGGTGTTGTTTTTGATAATAAAAGAAATCGATTAGGTCGTGGAAAAGGCATTTATGATCGACTTCTCAAAAATACAGAAGGATTAACAGTTGGTGTTTTTTATAAATGCCAAGAAACTGATTGTGTTCCCGTGGAGGAACATGATTATAAATTAAATAAAATTATAACTGAAGATATTAGTAGTTCTACTACTTTTATATAAGGAGAAAAAATGGATATGATTACAATGGCCGCCGTTGCGGCAGGGACTGGAGGAGTTGGCTTTGTTGTTGGCTTTTTAATTAATAAACAATTAGCAAATGTAAAAGGTCAAAATGCAGATGAGATTGCAATTAAAATTAAACAGGAGGCAGACAAAGCTTCAAAACAAATGATTCGAGATGCTGAAAAAGAATCAGAGCATATAATGCGTGAGGCTAAAATTTCAGCTAAAGATGAATTATTGAAAATAAAAGATGATTTTGAAAAAGAGATGAAGCCACGCAAGCAAGAATTGGCTAGTCAAGAAAATAGACTTATTCAAAAAGAAAATAATTTAGAAAAAAAATCTGATTCAATTGATGATAAGGTCAAGGATTTAGAGAGAAAAAATAAAGAAATAACCTCTATTAAAGAGCGTTTAACTGTAAAAGAAGAAGATATAAAAGCAACTATTCAAAAACAAATTGATGAATTAGAAAAAATTGCTCATTTATCAAGAGATGAAGCACAAAAAATCATTCTTGAGAAACTTGAAGGTGAAATTCAAAATGAAACAGGTATGGTAATAAAAAATATTCTAGAAGAGAAAAAAGAAAAATTAGAACGAGATGCTCGTGATATGATAACTTCTGCTATTCAACGATATGCAGCCGATTGCACTTATGAGAGAACAACTGCTACAATACCTTTGCCTAGCGATGAAATGAAAGGTCGTATTATTGGTCGTGAAGGTAGAAATATTAGAGCTTTAGAAGCTGCTACAGGAGTAAGTTTACTTATTGATGACACCCCAGAAGCTGTTGTTATTTCATGCTTTGATCCTATTAGAAAAGAAGTCGCAAGAATTTTACTTGAAAGACTTGTTTCAGATGGTAGAATACATCCAACTCGTATTGAAGACTTAATTAAAAAAATAAGAAAAGAGGTTGAAGATGAAGCTTTTGCAGCTGGAGAAGATGCTATTTTAGAATTAGGAATTCATGGTATTGCACCTCCTATTGTTAAATTGATAGGAAGATTGAAATATCGTTTTAGTTATTCACAAAATGTTCTAAGACATTCACTAGAAACAGCATTTTTTATGGGGTCTATAGCATGTGAACTAGGCTTAGACGAACAAAAAGCAAAAAGAATAGGTCTTTTACATGATATTGGGAAAGCTGTTACTCATGAAGTAGAAGGCTCTCATGCAATTATAGGAGCTGAAATATTAACAAAACATGGTGAGCCAAAAGACATTGTTAATGCAGTGGCTGCACATCATGGAGAAGTTGACCCTGAAACACCTTATGCGGTTCTTGCAGATGCTTGTGATGCATTGAGTGCTTCAAGACCTGGAGCCAGAAGTGCAACAACTGAATTATATTTAAAACGCCTTGAAGATTTAGAAGATATTGCAGCTGGTTTTGAAGGTGTCGAAACAGCATTTGCTTTACAAGCTGGAAGAGAAATAAGAGTTGTTGTATCTCCTGATAAAATAAATGAGGAAAAAGCACATACTTTAGCTCGTGATATTTGTTTAGGAATTGAAAAACAGATGACTTATCCTGGTCAAATTAAGGTGACGATTATAAGAGAAACGAGGTCTGTTGAATATGCAAAATAGTTTGAAAAAATATTTTGCGAGATGTGCAAGTTGTAATATATTAATTTTAATAATATTTGCGACTTGTGCAAATGTATTGGCTGTTCAATTCTCAATGGAAGAATTGGAGGCTGATGCAGATATTATAGTTTTGAATTCTGAAGCAATATTTGATATTACAGATAAATCTAATTGGATAATGACAAAAAAAGTTAAAATTAAAGTTTTAACTTATGCAGGTAAAAAGAAGAATTCTGAATTAAAATTTAATTATAATCCTGTTTGGGAAAAGGTAGAAATATTATCTGCAAAAGTAATTGATTCTAAGGGCAAAGAACATATCTTATCTAAAAAAGAAACCAATTTAATGGATTCACCGACTAGAGCTCCTAGATACCCTACAAGAAAGGTTTTGGTTGCAAGTTTACCTGGAGTAGATGTTGGCTCAATATTAAATTATTCGTTTAAAATTACTAATAAAAACAAACCTTTTTTATCAACTAAAAGTTTCTTTGGTTATGGAAATCCTATTGTTAATAAAAAAATAACTTTATCTATTCCAAATGACTTGAAGTATAAAATCGTTAAGCCTAAAGGTAAAAATATCAAACAAACTATTAAGAAAGATAAAAATAAAATAATTTATACATTGGAAGTCAAAAATCAAAATCAAAATAGGGACGAAGATTATCGACCTGAACCTTGGATTTTTGTTCCAACATTTTTTCTATCAACAGGAAATTGGGAAAGTTATGCAAATGTAATAGAAAAGGCTTTTATTAATGCCACAAAAAAACAGACTGAGATAGAAAGAATCACAAAAGAAATAGTTGAAAATAAATCTAAGAAAAACCAAATAATAGCGATTAGAGATTATGTTTCAAAGAATATTCTTCGTCAAGGATCATATTTTTTTGAACAACCTTTAAGTTATATCACACCAGCAGATACAACTTTATCTGACGGATATGGAAATTCTGCGGATTGTGCAATTGTCTTATACTCTATGCTGAAATCTGCTGGTTTTTCTCCTGATTTTTTATTATCATCTTCTTATTATGATGTCCAGTCTGAACTTGAACCTTTATATAATATTCCACAAATAAACCTTTTTTATAAAACTTTAGTAAAGGTTCAACTAGATGGTAAATATTATATTTTAAATGATTCTTCACAGTATTCAAAATTAGGGACATCACACTATGATAATTGTTTTATGATGAACTTAAAATCTAAAAAAGTTGAGTTTATTGATATTGCTGATGATTTAGAAAATAAAAGTCGTGACACTTATAATATTAAAATACTTGAAAATGGGGATGCTAAAATTGAGAGTATTGATGGAATTTATGGAACTAGTTTTGCTAAAAATAATAAATATTTCTCAGAATTAACTCCTGAAAAAAGAAAACGATATTTTCAAGAATTAGTATCTTCCATAGCTCTTTCAGCAAAACCAGCAAGCGATTTAGTTACAGATTTTAAACAATATCCTGGGATTACAAAGTTCTCGGTAGATGTTGCACATTTCGCAGTTAGAGATGATGATTATTTATATTTTGAATTACCAAATGCAAACTTTCTTTCATCACTTATTCCTTTAAGAGCGAATAAAAGATCCTTGCCATATAAATTTGATGATTTTATTAATTGGGAAATTACATATAACATTGAATTGCCTAAGGCATTTAAAAAAATAAAATTAAGACCAAAAGATTTAGATTGGATATCTCCTAATGGAAAAAATAAAATTTTAATTTCAACTAAAACTAGTGATAATGAAATTACAATTGTTTATCGTGCTAAATTTTCTCCAAGCATTATCAAAACTGAAAATTATGATATACTATTGAAGATGAATAAATTATTACAACACCCTAATATGAAGTTTATTTTAACAACAAAATAGGATGATTGTATGGTCAATATAAGCAAGCACTTTAATACAGCAGGTCCAGTAAATATGGAAGAACATTATAAATTAAATCCATTGG
>JAOZMT010000147.1:0-2226 GCA_029934175.1 Victivallales bacterium
ATTCCCTGAGTTAAATATTACAAAATGGATGATTTACACATACAAAGGTAAAGACAGGAAAGTCTTTAAGGTTAAATAAATATGAAATATGGTATAATAAGTGATATTCACTCTAATATAGAAGCGTTAGAAGCGGTTCATGCAGAACTTATTGCATCTGGATGTGAAGACATTATATGTCTTGGTGATATTGTTGGTTATGGAGCATCTCCTAATGAATGTATTGATTTTATGCAAAAAAATAATATAAGAGCTATACTAGGAAATCATGATAGCTATGTTATTCAATCTAGAAAAGAATTTGGAATAAATTCTTATGCTCAAGATGTAGTTTTATGGACAAGGAAAAAAATTGGAAAACAAGGTATGAAATATTTGAAAAGTTTACCTGAATCTATAGAAGAAAATGATATTTTATTTGTTCATGCATCTGCAGAAAAAGCAAAGGGTGATTATTGGCCATATATTATTGATATAAGGACAGCTATATTTCATTTTTATTCACAAAAAACAAAATTCGGTTTTTTTGGACACACCCATGTTCCTTTATTATTTACTCAAAATCTTAAAAAAGAGATAGATTTAAATTTATTACATGCTCAGCCATTGATTTTAAATGCTCCTGGAGAATATTTATTAAATCCAGGTTCTGTAGGACAACCTAGAGATTCTGACCCTAGAGCATCATGTGTCATTTTTGATTCGAAAACTTATGAAGTTTTACTTAAACGAGTTGAATATGATGTCCTATCAGCGCAAAGTAAAATTTTAGCTGCTGGTTTACCTGAAAGATTAGCAACACGCTTAATAAAAGGAAATTAATTATTTAGACTTTAAGAAGTAATAAATAAATTTATACTTTTTTTGACAATTAGATATCAAATTTAAAAAAATATGTTTTTTCTCAAAAATTATACAATAAATTTGCATTTCTATTCGTTATGTGGTATAATATAGTTGATTTTATATGATTAAAACATAAATCTTCAACTATATATTTTTGGAGAATTTAGAAAAATTTAGGAATATTATGAATATACAGGTATGTAAAAGTAAAATACATAAGGCGAGATTAACATCTTCTGACTTGCATTATGAGGGAAGTTTAGCTATTGATATTGATTTCTTAAATGAAATTAATATGTTTCCTTATGAAAAAATTTTAGTTGTTAATGCAACTAATGGAGAACGCTTAGAAACTTATGCAATCCCAGCAGAGTCAGGAAGTAAGGTGTTTTGTTTGAATGGAGCGGCAGCGCATAAAGGAAATAAAGGAGATACTGTTACTATTATGAGTTTTGGAATAATATCAGAAAACGAGGCTATGGGCTTTAAACCTAAAATAATAGTTTTAGATGAAAATAATGATATTATAGCAAGAAAAGGGGCATTGGTGTAAGTGATGAAAACTGTGAAACAAAATGAACAAGGTCAAGTTATAATGGAATATGTTATAATGCTTGGAATGTTTATTGCCGTTTCTATGACTTTATTACTGCTCCTTTCAGTTTTTTCTGAATATGGATGGAGAATTTATTCATTAGTTGGATTAGAATATCCATAGGTATTATTTAAGTATTAATTTTTGAATAATAAATTTTAACCACTGCATAAATCGCAGTAAAAAAAGGAGGGTGGAAAAATGAGAAAGATTAGAAAAAGACAAAAAGGGCAAGCAATTGTGGAGTACATTATTATTATTGTGATTGTTGCGATTGCAGGATTAACTGTATTAGGTTTTATGTCTGATACAATTAGGCAAAAAGTTGGTGGAATTATTAGTGCATTAGGTGGAACTCCAGATGGAGCTGACTTAACTGTTTCTGATGGAGATTCATTAACAAGTCTTCAAGCTCTTGATGACGATGGTTCAATGAACTAAATTTAAAATTTGCACAACTCGCAATTTGCAAGTTGTGCTATTTTTTTTATGAATTATCTAAAAAAAATAAGAATTGCGAGTTGTGCAAAAAAAAATGAGACTGGACAAGTTATGGTCGAGTCTCTGCTTTGTATGATGTTGATATGTCTTATTTTCTTTGGGTTATTACAATTGTTTTATTATGGTATTGCCGTAATGACTACAGAATATTCTTCTTTCTGTGGTGCTCGTTCAGCTTCTGTAGGTTTTCGTGAAGAATTAGTGCAACGAAGTGTGAATGTTGCATCAATTCCAGCATCTGGAAGAGCTCAACGAATATGGGCTCGTGATGTTACATATTATGA
>JAOZMT010000147.1:2326-6054 GCA_029934175.1 Victivallales bacterium
TATTTTAATCATTATCCTTTTACAATTCCTATGGCTGAAGCTTTTACTAATGAAGATCGAACTATCACAATTAATAAATCTGCTAGTATTAGAACATATTACGATGATTATTTAGAATAAGGAGCTATCAGATGAAAAAAAGACAATTCTCAAGTGAAAAAGGACAAACTCTTATTTTAACAGTAATTATTTTAGTTATTTTATTATTTGCAGCGATTTTCTTGTTTGATTATCAAAGCATTATTAGAGGAAAAATAAAATCGCAAACGACTGCAGATGCAGCCGCTATAACAGGTGCAAATTGGCAAATGCATACCCTAAATTTAATAGGAGAATTAAATCTTGTAAAAGCTTGCGATGTTCTTATTACAGACTTTTCTACACATAAAGATAATATTGATAATTACGATGCAAAATCTTTTTTAGAAATTGAGACTGCGGAAGTTAAAGTGACAAATAAGAATGCTAATTGGGAAGTTTTAGGAGAACTTAATAAAACAGTATTTTTAGATCATTCAAAGCGTTGGAAAAATATCCCTGGATTAATCTTTGATAGTAAAAAAGAATTTACTCAGTTTTCTCATGGAGCTGCTGGAGATGGTTTATTAGAATTTACAGTAGAAACTGAAGGTATAGTATATATGCTTTATCCAAGAAAATCTGATGGGGAAATTCCAGACCCTATTATTTATCTTGATAAAAATGGCAAAAAAGTTGATCTTGTTTTGGGTTTAATCAGAAATGGGTGGATGGAAATTGGACGCATGCTTGATGAACAAAATGTTTTAAAGGACTCCAAAGGTAAAGCTACAGGAAATGCATATCAATGGATTATCATGTCACGCTGGTGTAGACAAGGTGATGTTTTTTATATAGATTTATCCAATTCTATTTCCCCAATTTTAATTAAGTCTAGTTTAGAAGAAAATCCTAAAAATGATATAGACTACTTAGAAGAGGCTGTTTTAGTTGTAACAGAAATGCAACAGCGAATAGCATTTATAGGACCATTGATAGGTTATGGTGCAACTCAGCAAGCTGCAAAAAATAATGGTATTGCTAATAAAAATCAAGGATACCAAGATTTAATGGAAGCTCATATTTACGCTCTTGAAAATGATTTTTATACGACTGAAGATGCGGAGTATGCAGAAATGAAAGAAACTTATATTGCAATGTTAAAGAATTTTAGGGAACTCGGACAAGCTGTTTTTACATATCCAGATAATATTCAAAATCCTCAGTTTGAATCATCCCCATATATTGGATATTTAACCTCAAAAAGTATTTATGATGCGATTAATGCAGATGATTGGTGTCCTTTACGATTTTTATTAAAAGAGATGCATGGAGTTCCTGCTGATAATCAATGGTGGGGAAGTCCTACAATAATTGAATCTAGTATTCAATTCCCAGATGAGTCAGAATATTTAAGTGTGGATATAAAATTTTCTTATGATGGTGGAACTTATAATATGGTTGATGAATTAGGCTTATTTGATGACCCTAATAAAGGTTTATTTTATCAAGATGATAGAACTCATAATACAAACAACAAATGGAATGTAAATCATACTAATTCTAAAGACCCTTATATTGGGACTCAGTCTGATTATTATGTTGGTAATACAGAGAGAATAGGAGATTATGGAAAATTACTTAATCCTAATCATGAATATGACTGGAATTCAATTGATCGAAATAGGAATGATTATCCTTACGATTATGACTATGATATTTTTGATGAGAATAATGTTTATAATGAGTATTATTTATCTGTTTATTATTCTGATGCAAATAATAAACCCGTTTATATAAAAGACCCTACATTAAACAAATATGATCAATATGGCTTTCCTGCTCCTAAACTAAACCCTTATTATGATTCAAATCCTGACCTTGCACCTGATTTAAAATATGCTCCCTTACCAAGAATTATATGGGTAAAATATGATAATAGCACTTGGTATAGTTATGGAGATGTTAAAACAGAAAATTGGAATGAGTATTTTTTAGGAAATGGCGAAATTAAAAGTGAGATGGCATCTCGTGGAACTGGAACTCAAATACAAGTTGATATTGAGGAATTTCCTTTATTTTTCACTAAAAATATTGGGAAAAAAGATGACCATGAAATTGGAGATGAAATATTTTTTAAAGATCAAAAGATTGAAGATTATGCAAATACCACTTATGGCGAAAAATTAGAAACAGCAGAAAAGCATTTAAAAAACAGTGATATACATATTAATTCAAGTGCATTAGCAAAACCTGTTGGGTGGTTAGATACTGTTGATGATGGCTTACAACAAGCACATTTATCACAAATGGTTTTACCAGTTTTTAAAACAAGCACAATTATCCCTGTATATTTAGAAAATCAATGGGACGGAACTTTTGATGTTGGTTGGTATTTATTTCAGAAAGAATATTTACCACTTTTAGGAACAGTTTCAAATATTTCAGATATGACAGGGGTAATTGCGAGTAGTGATTACAAAGGACATTGGAAATACTTTGCAGAATATCATGCAGCTTTAGTTAAATTAAATGATCCAAATTGGCGGCAAGAAGGTTGGAATAATCATGCAAGCCCTACTGGTTGGCTTGACACGCCGTCTTCTTATGATGAAAATGGAAATCCTGTAAGATACAATGAAGATAGTTGTAAACCATCAGGATCTATAGGAGGAACAATACCTCCAGGAGGTCCAGGGTTAATGCATTAAAATAGCCAGTGTCCCTTATCTTCTATAATTTCAAGCTGCGAGTTGTGCAATCTTTCGTGCATATACTTTGCAAGTGATATATCGGAGACTTTATCATCTTTGCCTTGAATTAATTTGACTGGAATTTTGATACTTGCCAAGTCAGCACGATAATCTAATGTTTTTAGAAAATCCAAACCCAAATCTAAATTAGCAATATTGTAATTTTCGGAGGCTTTAATAGTATTTTTTTCAGGAGCACAAACCATACGATAAAATCTTTTTAATAACATTTTTGGATTGCTTTGTAATTGTTTTGCCATATTCTCAATATCAACAGTCGTTTGTCCTAAGTAATTATTATCTGCTGAAAAGCGTGCAAAAGGCGAATAAAGATTTAGTTCACAAATATCTTTATATTTTACAACAAGTTTCAAGGCAAATAATCCACCTAAAGAATGTGCATAAATCGCAGTTTTCTTATTAATACAATTTTCCAGTTCTATAATATTTTCTGTTAATAATGAATCTGAAAAAAAACCGTAATCAAGAACAAAATCAAATTTATTGTCTTCTATAAATTTATCATAATTTTCAATTGGAATTCCCCAACCTGGTAAAAATATTTTTTGCATATTATCTCCTTAATCTTTTATGTGGTTTGGGCTTCCAGCCTGAACGAAACTAAACACAGACAAGATATTCTACTTAATTTTGAATTAATACAAATTTTATTTATTCTCAGTGATAGTATCTTTTCAATTCAATATTCATAATTCAAAATTAAGAATTATCCTTCTTAATCTTCAGAATTTCTTTTTCAGTTAGACCAGTAATGGTTGAAATGAGTTTTACATCAACTTGTTCCTTTAATGATTTTAAAACAATTTCAATTTTTCCTTTTTTCACACCTTCTTTCATACCTTCTTCTTTACCTTTTTTTAATCCTCTTTTTTCACCTTCCGCATCTGCTGATGCAACTCGATTTTGTTCAGATATTTTATATTTAAGATGTGCTTT
>JAOZMT010000148.1 GCA_029934175.1 Victivallales bacterium
GATGGATTTTATAATAAAAAATCTTTACTAGGCGGAACTAAAACAGATATGTTTCATTGGAAAATTGTTATAAAAAACAATAAAGAAAAGTCCACAAAGATTAAATTATTAGAAGGCATTCCAGTTTCACAATTAGAAGAAGTGCAAGTGAAAATTCAACCAGAAACAACAAAAGGTTACAATTTTAATAATCAGAAAGGTATTTTAACATGGAATATAACTTTAAAAGCTCATGAGCAAAAAGAAATATTTTTAAAATATACAATTATAAAAGATAATTAAAATATGGCTAGTTTCATATTATGCATAAAACTACTTTACACTTTGGACTAGAAATTAAAGCTGTCAGAGTCCAGCTTTCAAGCGGACAGTAATGTAAATAGCTTTAGCTATATTTTGATAACAAACTATCCTTAAACGATTAAGGTTGTTTTTAAGTGGAAAGCAGCGATAAATCGCTTTATGTTGCTATCCGCTTGAAAGCAGAACTCCGACGGTTTTTTTGACTTTTCTAGCTCAAAGTGTAAAGATCTTATTGAAACTAGCCTTTTTAATTTAGTAAACATTTTTTTATAACATCTTCCCAGTTGTTTTGTTCTGATTGTCTTAATATTGTCATGTTACTATACCAATGTGTTTTCGATGTGTCGTTTAACCAACGCCAATCTGGATAGTATGGTAAAAGCAAATAAGTTTTTATTCCCATTGCTCCTGCGATGTGTGCAATGGATGTGTCAACTGTTAGGACTATGTCTAATAATGATATGAATGCTGCGGTTTGTGCAAAGTTATCAAATAAGTCAGTATAATCATTCCAATTTGCGAATTGTGCAAAATATTGTGTTGCGAGTTGTGCAGTGGAACCTTTTTGTAAATTATAAAAATTAATATCAGCTTTATCAAATAAACTTGTTAATAATTTATAATCCAAAGAACGGTTGTGATCATTGTCGTGATTAGGATTTCCTGCCCAACATAATCCAACATTTAATCCTTTATGATTAAAACATTTCTTCATATTTTGCACTTTTTTTTCATCTGGAATAATATAAGGTTTATAAGGTTGCACACTTCGCAAACTTGGAATACTCATTAATGGAATATAATAATCAAACTTAGGTGGTTCTTCGTCTTTCTGTATTAATTTATCAATAAATGAACAATTTTTCAATAATTCATAAAGAGGTTTCTGAGTTTCAAAAATTATATAAACTTTATATTCCTTTTTTAAAATTTCAATAAATCGAACAAATTGAATAGTATCGCCTAAGCCTTGTTCGTAATGGACAAATAAAGTTTTATTGTCTAAATTCTCTCCTTGCCATTCAGGTTGTTTATAATTTCTTTTAAGACATGAAAAACAATTTGCTTGCCATCTAAATTTATATTCTTGCCAACCTTGCTCATAATCTCCATTTGATAATAAACACAATGCATAATTCCAGTGAGTATCTCCATTATTCGGATTTAAAACGATAGCTTGTTTATAACACGCATAAGCCCTATTTTTCTTTTTCTGTAATTGATAAACTAATGCTAAATTATTTAAAACTTCTATTTGATTAGGATTAATCTGAAGTGATTTTTTATATGTTTTTACAGCTAATTTAAGTTCATTATTATTTTTATATGCTTTCCCTAAATTTAAAAGTAAGTCGAGGTTATCAGATACTATACTTAATCCTTTCAAATAATATTTTATAGAAGTTGAATGTTTTTTTTGTTCATCATAGACTAAGCCTAAATTATTTATTGCAGAAATAAAATTAGGATTCAGTTTTATAGCTTGTAGATAATATTTTTCAGATAATTGATATTTTTTTTGATTTTGATATAAGAGAGCTAAATTATAAAAACTTTCACTATCATTCGGGCATATTTCAATAGCAGTTTCATATTTATCAATAGCTTCTTGAAAATTCCCCATTTTTTTTAATAAATTACCATAATTGCTCAATGCAATATAGTTTTTAGGATTTATTTTCAATGATTTTATAAAATATTTACTTGCTAATTTTAGATCATAATCTGTCTCTATTAAACCTAATAAATGAAGTGCTTCAGAATTATTTGGAGACTTGGCTATAATATCAAGATAAGCCGTTTTTGCCTCAAGTAATTTTCCTGCTTTATGTAATTCAATAGCTTTTGATAAAAATTGTTCCTTCATCTTGTCCATCTAATAATTTTTTTATTATATTTTCATCACGACCGTCAGCTATCCATAATGGAGTTTTATTATCCATTGCGAGTTGTGCAGATTTTAATTTTGATTCCATTCCACCGATAGAAAATGTTGAGTCATCATTCTCAAGAGCCATACCTAGAACATCTGATGAAATTTCTTCAACAACCGATATTCGTTCATTAAGTTCTCCATTTTCTAAAGAATGTAATCCATCAACTGTTGTCAATAAAACTATAAGGTCAGCTTTCAGCATAATTCCTAATTGTGTTGCTAAATTATCATTATCTCCAAATTTCAACGCTTCTGTAGCAACCGAATCATTTTCATTAACAATAGGTAAAATATTTTCATCACATAACGCAGCAATACAATCTTTAATATTTGCACACTTCGCAGAATCTTTAAAAGCATCGGCAGTTAAAAGTAATTGTGCTGAGTGAAATCCATATTTTTTGCATTCAACTTCATATTGAGCCATAAGTTTACATTGTCCTAAAGCTGCTAATGCTTGCTTTTTAGGCAATTCCATAGGGCGTTTTTCTAAACCAAGACTTTTCATTCCCATTCCAACGGCACCTGATGAAACTAATGTAACATCTAAACCTCGTTCTTTCAATAATGCTATTTGTGGGATTAAAATACTAATTTCGGAATCATCAGTTAATAATTTTGTTCCTACTTTAACAACTATCTTTTTCGTATTTTTTATAATATTTTTTCGGACTTCTATGTTATTCATTTATATACCCTATTTCCAAAAATTCCAGTTCCTATGCGAATGTAAGTGGCTCCTTCTTTTATTGCAATTTTATAATCTGAGCTCATTCCCATTGATAATTCTGGTAATTTAATATCATTTTCAGTTTCTATATTTTCTTTTAAATCTCTAAGTTTTGAAAAAATTTGTTGTAATTCATCATCATTAGCACCATAAGGAGCCATTGTCATTAATCCTACAAATTCTATATTTTCACAGAGAACTGCACACTTCGCAAGTTCCTTTGCACAAGTCGCAGATAATCCATTTTTAGATTCTTCACCTGAAATATTTACTTCTAAAAAGATTTTTATTTTTTTAGAATATTCCTTACAATACTTATCAATTTTCAATAACAATTTTTCAGATTCAACAGAATGAATATATTGAACCAATTGAACAGCCTTAGCAACTTTATTTGATTGTAAATGACCAATCAAATGCCATTCAATATCAGCTGGCAATGCAGGAACCTTTTCTTCTAATTCTTGAATTCTATTTTCGCCAAAAGCTCTTTGATTAGTATTTTCATAAGCAAATAAAATATCTTCTTTTGGAAATCGCTTACTCACAGCCAATAATTTTACGGTATTGTCTTTTGCATACTTCGCAATTTCATTGTTATAATGCTTAATATTTTCTTTTATATCAATACTCATATTAATTTAAAATTCCATCCTCAGGTTGTTCACTATCAATCCTTTCACCTAAAAGTTCCTCAATATCGCCAATAACAAAAGCCCCAGATTCGCAAACAAAACTAATAGCTTTTCCTTTAGCCCCTGCCCTACCAGTTCTACCAATACGATGGACATAATCTTCTGGTTTATTAGGTAAATCATAATTTATGACTAATCCAATATCTTTAACATGTATTCCACGCGCAGCAACATCTGTTGCAATAATGATTTTTAATGCTCCTGATTTAAAATCATTTAAAATTTGCAATCGTTTCTCTTGTCGAACATCACCAGACATAACATCTACTCTTATGCCTTTTTGTCTTAACTGTCTTAAAAGTCTTTGAGATAAATCTTTACGATTAACAAATATTAAAATTTTATCATCTTTATGTTGTTTAATAATCCAGTTTAAAAGTTTCATTTTTTCGTGTTGTAAAACAGAATAAAACTTTTGTTCAATAAGATCAGCCACAATATTTTCTGGAGCAATCTCAATTTGCAAAGGATCATTAAGCCATGAACTAATTAGGATTTTAACATCATAAGTTATAGTTGCACTGTAAAAAAGAGTTTGTCTAACGCCAACTCTAGGTAATCTTGATACAATTCGTTTTACATCAGGAACAAATCCCATATCTAACATTCTATCAGCTTCATCAATAACCAAAACATCTGTTTTAGAGAAATCCAATATTCCTTTTAACATAAAATCAATAACACGCCCAGGAGTTCCAACTAAAATATCCACAGGTTTATTTAAATCTCTTTGCTGTTTATGATGGTCCATTCCGCCAAAAACAACTACATTGTTCATATTACAATATTTTCCAATTTCTTGAGCATCTTTATGTATTTGCAATGCTAACTCTCGTGTAGGCGCTAAAACTAAAGCCCTACAAGAACCATTTTTTCTATTAGGAATAGGATTTTTTATAAAATAATCAAAAGCAGCCGTTAAAAAAGCAGCCGTTTTACCAGTTCCAGTTTGAGCTTTACCAACAACATCTTTATGTTGTAAAGATTGCGGTAAACTTTCAGCTTGAATAGGAGTGCAATATTTAAAACCTAAGTCTTGAAAACCATATAAAATTTTATCATCAATATTTAAATCACAAAATCTAACT
Source organism: Victivallales bacterium (assembly GCA_029934175.1). Classification (GTDB taxonomy): domain Bacteria; phylum Verrucomicrobiota; class Lentisphaeria; order Victivallales; family JAUVCU01; genus JAOZMT01. The sequence goes on from JAOZMT010000148.1 coordinate 4,753, forward strand.
TTACCATCTTCTTTAGGAGGGGAAATCAGTGTTGGAGGCGTTAAATTTTTATTTTGATGACCTGTATTATAAGAATGCGAAGTATGCTGTTTTTGCTTATTATATGGCTTTTGTTTATTATTATTCGGCTTATTATTATGATGATTTGGCTTATTGTTGTGATTATTATTATGTTTATTCTGCCTGTTCTGATTATGTTGTGTTTTTTTCGATTGTGTTTGTTCTACAGCAACCTTTTTATTTTCTTCTACAACTACAGTTTTCTCGTTGTTATCTTGTTTTTTTTCACTCCGAACCAATCGGGTGATTTTTCGTATCAATGTCTTTATCAAAATTGTCTCCTTTTTTAAGTTTGATATAAATTACAATATCTAAATATAAATCTTTTTGTAATTTGTATTTTTTTTTATTAAATAGATTATTATTTGCACAATTCGCAAAATCTATTTTATCATTTTTTATGCTCGTTTGCATATTTACTTTATACTTTGAAGATACTACTTCTTTAGTCGGAAAAGGACTAATTATAGAACTTGTATCATTCTCACTATTTAAATTAACTATATTCCCCTGCTCTTCTGCCAAACATTTTCCTGTATGAGAAAAAGAAGAACCTACAAATATAAATTCATAAACACTTAGCTTTTTACCGTTACTAGCATTTAGGACAATATCTTGAATAGGTATCAAATTATTTTTATCATAACCTATTTCAATACTAACTTTTGTTCCCTGAGAAACTTTATCTGCGTCTAAAAAACCTCCATTTTTAAAACCTGCCAAAATCATTGCAAACTGTAATTTAAATGGTGATATATCAGTCTTAACAATAGCCTCATGCAAACGACCTTTATCTGTCGCAATCAAAACTTCAACAACACCTTTAAGCATATTAATTTGCCCTTTAAAAGATACTGAATTCATCGCACGATGTATTGTGATATCATCAATCACAATATCCCCATTATCAAGAACTTTACCATTCAACTGTTTTATCAAATTACTTTCTTGCTCTGACAAAGCAAATAAGTAATTCAAAAAGAACAAAACGGTAAAGATTAAAACTAATTTTTTCTTCAAATGTGTCGTTATTCTCATATATACATCTACATATTAATTATTTTTTTAATAATATACTGCATAAACAGCAAATTTCAATTTATTTCTTTTTTAATATCCAATAATCAATGAAAAAAATGAGATACACAAACAAAATTCACACAGCCAGTCTACTTGTAAATAATCTATTGTGTGAGGCTAAACTCTAAGCACACGAGCCGTAAGCAAGGAAAATAG
>JAOZMT010000149.1 GCA_029934175.1 Victivallales bacterium
CTAGCCTAAAGTGTAAAGTAGTTTTTAAGTGCAATCTGAAACTAGCCTTATTTTTACCATCAATCCATAAATCCCACAATCCATAAATCCCACAATCCATTGTCTATGTGTTCAAATATTGTAAAATGGTAGCTCCTGTTATTGCAGCAGTTTCTACTCTCAATATATGGTTACCTATATTTAAGGGCTGAATATTATTTTGTATCATAATGTCAATTTCTTCGTCAGAGAATCCACCTTCTGGTCCAATAAACCAAGCAATGTTGCATATTTCGCAACATCTTTCACTTTTATTAGTATTGTTTAATGAACCAAAAAAGGATTTATAATTATTTTCTTTAATAAAGTTTATAGAGTCAGATAACTTTATCATTGGATTGATTTGTGGGAAAAAAGGATTATTGGATTGCTTACATCCTTCAATAACTAACGATTCCATTCTATCTTGACTTTTGTTATCGTATTTTGCTATAGAGTATTTTGTCAGAATAGGAGTTATAGATGTAATTCCTATTTGAGAAGCCTGTTTTAATATAATATCCATCGACTTTTTTTTAGGAGGCGATACAAAAAGATGTATTTTAGGCTGAGGTTCTTTACATTCTTCTATAGATATTATTTCTAATTCTTGAGAATCTCTAACAATAGATATTGCTTTTTTGCCCTTCCCATTTATTAGCATAATTTTGGCATCAATAGGTGTTTTCAGGGTTCTGAATAGATGTTTTTTTTCATTTTTTTCTAGTATCACAAAATTACCAACTTGATTTATTTTATTACAAAAACAACAGCGCATAAATATACTCTCCTTTAGTTACAATATTTTTTGCATTGCATTATATCGCAAGTTCACAGTAAAATTATTTTTCAAAAGAGATTGTGGAATATTAACAATTCTCAATTGACTTAAGCTAATTAGTTCATTTTTTTATTATATTTATTTTCAATATATTTTTCACATAAAAAAATAACGCTAATACCAACTTCACTTAATCCATTTTTCCACCCCCACCATTTACTATCTGTTCCTTGAATTATTGGAGGTTTATTGATATGAGCATTAGAAACAGCGATAAATTTCCTATCAGAAATATCAAAGTTTTCCAGTTCTTTATGTTTTGGAAATTCATCATAAGAATCATTGTTTTTTGTTATATCAACCCTGTTTTCAGGGGGAAAAGCATAACGCTTATCATTAACCCATTTTAAAAATTTATCTCCAACTCCAAGTTGTCCCTTTAAAGAAAGTTTATTTCTATACTCATCAAAAATTTCATTTTTGGAATCAATAACAAGACCTTCTGATTTAATTATTTCTTCAATAGCAATAACGGCTTCTAAGGCACACTTTAATTCATCTTTTGGAATTTGATTTATCTTTTTAATTCGATTGGCTATAATAGGTACATTTGTATCTATTACACAAAGATTTGGATATTTATTCATCTGATATTTTTTTCATTTGTTTTCTAACTGCGGCTTTAGATTGTGCTACAACATCTTCCATTTCATCTCCGAAAAAATTCTTTGGCCAATTTAATATATTTCCAAATAAATCAATATCTAATGGCTCTAATTTTGCAGGAGATTTATCTATTTTTGCGAAATATGCAGAAACTTTATCTTGAGAAATAGTATCTTCTGCAATTCTTCTTTGCAATCTACGCAAAAAATGTTCTGAATGAGTTTCTATAATTAATTGAATATTTCTATTTTTCCCATTTTCTTTTGAATTAATAACATCAATCATAACATCAGCAAGAACAGATTGAGCACTTGGGTGGAGATGAATTTCAGGTTGTTCCATAACAATAATACTATTTTTAGGAGCATAAAAACATTGAACCAAAACAGGTAAAACTTGTGAGATTCCAAATCCTACATCTGGTAAATCGACCCAATGCTTAGAACCTTTTGTTTTTACATTAACTTCATATTCTTCTCTATTTTTAGATATTTTATTAATTCTAAAATTTTCAATCAATCCCATTTTTTTTAAAGATTTTGCCACAATTTCTTCAATGATTTTTTTTTGTTTACTCCTTCCTAAAGAAATTTTTCTATTTTTTGCAGATAATATAGCAGGGATTGTATTTTCTCCTGATGCACCAACGCTTTCAGGGCTATTTCCACTCCAAGAGTAAAGTCTATCTGTCTTTGTTCTTAAAGGTCCAAGGTAGTTTATTGATTTAAAAAAGTTTTCATGCTCTAAATTTAAGTCTTGAACAAAATCTGCATTTTGATAATAAGCCACCACCTTATCAGAAAATCCATAAAATCTAACTGCTGAATTTATATTCCAAACACGACCTTTATTTCTTTTTAGTTTATACTTTTCTGTTTTGATTTTATATTCATTTTTATTCTCAGTATCAAGAGACATTTTAATACCAATTTTTTTCTCTTGTTTATCAAATGAATTGTAATTGAATAAATTATAATTAAATTTTTCTATGCTTATTTTTTCATTTTCATCAGAATAAATTTTACAACTAAAATCTATAGAAGCAATATTGTATGTTTTTTTAGATATGGAATCTTTAATATTAGTTTCTTTAGGTAAATTCCATTGATATTCAAATTCAATTTTATTATCTAAATTTCTCTGATATACCATTTCTTTTAAAGACCCCAACTGGACATAACTATTTTGATCGCCTGCAAAAAAAACATTTTTTCTATCAGAAGATTCAACAGTTTGTTTTAACATCATTAAAAATTGACCAATACTTGATTTTCCAGAACTGTTTGTTCCAAAAAATAAAGTAATTGGAGCTAACTTTATTTCTTTGGTATCTTTCCAACCTTTAAAGTTTTTAATCTTTAATTTTTTTAACATAATTATTTATCCTATTGTCTTAATTTTCATTTTTTCAATTCCTATATTAATCGTTGAAGTAGTATATCTTCAATATTTCTTTTAGAATCAATAACACTTCTTTGTATCTTCTTTATTCTTAATATTAAACTATATATCTTCTTACTAGATTTGCAAGTAAAATGATTTTTTTATTAAAAAAAATCTGGAAAAGGCATTATATGCTGGTTTTTTCTTCAAATAATCTTTTTCTATGAGCATAAATAGATTGTAAAATCCCTAAATATACCATAGATATAACAATAAAAGAGCCACCATAACTGACAAGAGGCAAAGGTAAACCTGTAACTGGAGTAACTCTGACGCACATTCCAATATTAACAAATGAATGAAAGAAGAATAGCGATGCAATGCCAATTGCTAAATATTGTCCAAACGGATCTCTAGCAAAAATAGCGGTTCGCAAGGCTGATAGCAATAATAAAATATACAAAGTTATCAACGAACAAGCTCCTATGAAGCCAGTTTCTTCTCCAATTACTGAAAAAATAAAATCTGTGTGCGCTTCGGATAAAAAACCTAAAGTGTCTTGTTCGCCATTTCCAAGTCCTTTTCCATATAATCCACCACTGCCTACTGCTATTATAGATTGTTTTTGATGCCAGCCTGTTCCAGATACATCTAAATCAGGATCCCAATAAACTTTTATCCTATTTTTCTGATAATCATTCATAAAGAATTTATAATGAACAGGTGTGGCAATTCCAACAAGACAAATAGCAAGTATTATAAATATCCACTTTAATCTTGCGGTAAAAAGAAGTAATGCACTTATAGGGACTAAAACTAAAGAACTGCCTAAGTCTGGTTGCATATATATTAGTAAAAAAGGAATTGCGAATAGTGCAAGAAATAATGATAAATGACTTAATTTATTTATATCAAAATTTTTCAAAGATAATATCCAAGAGCCAAGCAAAATAACTGCAAACTTCGCAAATTCTGATGGCTGAATTTTTATTTTATCAGTTAGTTTAATCCAACGCATTGCACCATTTGTTTCTTGTCCTTGTATAAAAACTGCAAGCAGAGCTATAATAGATATTACAAAAATAGCAATCGCAAAGTGTTTCAAGTATCTATAATCCATAAAAGCTAAAAATAACCAAGCTAGACTTCCTAAGGAAATCCACTTAATTTGTCTAAACCAAAAATCAGTTGTTAAAGTAGATAAATCATGTTGTCCAGTATTATAAATAAATAGAACTCCAACAGCTAATAAAAGAAGCATTACTCCTAAAGAAATAAAATCAAATCTAAAAAAAATGATTTTTGCATACTTCGCAAAATGGGAAGAGTGATGTTTTCTTTTTAATAACCTCATCTTTATTATTCTGCACGATTCGCAAAAAGTGGTGCAATAATATTCCAAACAACTTCTGCCATTTTTTCATGTCCTTTTTGAGTTAAAGTCCGTCCATCGGTGGAATATAATTTATTGTTTATCAAACTTATTATTTTTTTTGTAGGAATGACAATTCCACCGTGTCGAGTTTGTGCCTCTCTTTGAATAACAGCGTAATCTTTTTCAAAAAGCCTAACAGGAATACCAGTCATAAAAACATAAGCGTTTAAATTTTCTAATTTTCTACAAAGATTAAAATAATTCAATTTAAATTCCATATATTCAACATCTCGTTTTATATCCTCAAAGCCAGCCTCTACAATTATAGGGACTTGTTTTTTAGGAATTAACTCTGCTTTTTCTATTAAATCTGCTAGTAATGCTCGTTTTTCAGAAAGATTTATTACTTGAATTTTATATTTATTTTTTAATATATCAGACCAAGATATTATATCATCATCAGAATACGATAATGAACTACCTAAAACAATAAGTTGATCACAATTTCGCACACGCATTTTTGGAATATTTTCATATTCTATTTGCGTATTCATTGCTGACCAGCACATAAAAAGTATGATACCACGCAATATATTGGGAAATAAATCTTTTTTCTTTTTAAAGAATACTAATCCAAAAAATAGAGTTAATGACATTAATCCCATTGCTCTAAAAAAGAACCCTGACATTGGAGCAGCAGATAGCGCAACAAACAAGAAACCTAAAATAATTGAAATTCTAGTTGCTAGTTTAAAGCCTTTTTTACTATCCCAAAAGGAAGTTATAAGACCTAACGCTATAAGAGCTAATCCGATATAAAAATAATATCCAGTCGTCCAGTATAATAAAAATTCTTGCATAGTTCGCAAATATTATACTGTTTGTGTCGCTATTTCAAACCCTGCATCTAGTGAGATCACTGAAGCAGAAGTTACTGGATGTTCAAAATCTGCAAAAACTCCTTTGTCTATTACAAATTGACATACTTCTTCTGGCGTTTCAGCATTAAAACTTTTATCAATATTATGAGTGTTTGGAACTTCTTTTTCGTAAGTAGATAAGTAATAAATAGCACCTGGAGTTAATTCAAAAGCTCTAACAATTACTGAATCTTTTGTAACAATTCCTAAATAACCTTGGTTTGTTTCATTGGAAATGACAGCTGCAATTCTTGGAGTGTTATAATCATCTTTTTCATAATCCATTGCCAAAAGGGATAGAGTAAGTGCGTCACGCACAGGCATTCCCATTGTGATTTTTTCAACTATAGGATCTGTATGAGATCCATTTGTAACAACAGCATAAGGTCCAGCCATACGAATACAATTATATGCGATATATGGACTTTTAGCCAAATCCCCTTCAAATCCTTTACGAGGCATAATAGCAACTGATTCATCAATTAATTTTGCTTCACGATTTGGAAAAGAACGAGATGAAACCCTATAAGCTGCAACTGTTTTTCCTTCACTTGTCATTCCGATTGATACAATTCTTCCTAAATACATAATTTCTCCTTTTTTTATCCGCAGATTACGCAGATTAACGCAGATTTTAGCCCACGAAAACCACGAAATACACGAAAGTTTTTATTTTTTTTAATATACTAATATTTATTTTTTAAGCTTTTCAAGTTCAGATAAAGAAAATCCAGTTGTTTCAGAAATAAAATTAATATCTAATTCTGCAACTAATAATTTTTTAGCAGTCATTATCATTTTTTGTTTTTCTTTCTCAACATTTTGTTCTGCTTTTTTAATTTTTTGTTCAGAGTCTTTTTTCCCTTGTTCAATAC
>JAOZMT010000150.1 GCA_029934175.1 Victivallales bacterium
GTGGAGCGAACAAGCATAAGAATTTACTTTACTTTTTGTAAAACTATATTTTTTTGTGCTTCGCACACGCTAGGCAAGATGCCTGCGTTACTTTTTTTTGCTTCGCAAGTTTTATTGCTTGGATTCTCTAAAATTGAATCCCGAAATGTTATTAATTCTTACACTAAAGTGTAAAGTGCTTTTTAAGTGTAATCTGAAATATGGGATAAAAATAAACTAAAAGGAAAACTATGAAATTAACAAATGCTCTTATTAAAGAGACTTTACTAAAACTACGGTATAAAGATAAAAAAGAAATTTGCTTAAATCGCAAACTTTCTCCTCCAAAAAATTGCAAAGGAGATGATTTAGATGACTTTATAGCAATGCGAATTGATTCAACTAAAACAATTAAAGAGGTTTTTAACTCATTATCGTTAGAAGATTCTTTTGCTTTATATATGTTAGGGAAATGCAAAAAAGGAATAGGACTAGATGATTTTTCTGGTATGATGGGCTATTCAAAATATTCCTTTGGTGAAAAATACCTAAAAATTATTTTTGATAGTTTACGAGATAAATTTATAAATAAAGGTGTTTTATTTGTAAAGTCTAACTCCAATCTTTGGCGAAAGAAATTTGAAAGATATGAGATTATCTTCCCCGAAGAATTTGCAAATTTGCTTATTCCGCAAATTCCTAAAGAGAATATGAAAAAAATGAAGTTTGATTTTGAAAATTTTAAAAGAAATATTAAAGACACAATTAATTATGATTTACTTGAGATTGGAGATAAACTTAAATCAAATCCGTTAACTTTTAAAATAAAGGATGCTTCTCTATGTTTAAATAGTTCTGAAATAAAATCTATTTCAGCTGTAAGAAATAAACTTCTATCAATATGGACACAAGGTAAAATACGAAGAACCACAGGCGGTTTTGGAGAAAATACATATACCTTAAGAAAAGCTATTCTTAATTTAATACCAGATGGCAAAGCTATTGATATTGATTATCTTTTTGATTTATTCAAAACTTTTGATATTGAACCAAATGAAGATGACAAAGATGATTTTATTCAATATGGGATTGATTTAAATATTATTACAACTGATAAAAAGAAGAAGTTTTTAACTCTATTTCCTAAAGTCTCTGAAGATTGCATATATACGCAAGAAAAATTTAATGAAACTGAATCCAAAATATATGTTGAACTTGGAAAGGATGTAAATCTACAAGGTCTTTTATCATTATCAAAAATTGGAGAAGTTGGAATAGATAAAAAACATTTAACAATAACTCCTACTTTAATTGAAATTGCAAAAATAAATAAAGATGATGAGTTTTTTAAAGAAATTCTAAATCGTTCAGAGTTAGTTAAAGACATTGTCGATACTATTGTTAAACGCGAAAATAAAGTTAAGGTTCATTCAAACTTAGTCATTATTAAATTAAATAGTCTTGATATTGAAGGGACTTTGAAAGCATTGCATGAGGATGAACTTTTTGAACTTGGCGATGGATATTATGCTGTTGCTAAAAATAAAATTGATATAATTACTAAAACCGCAAAGCGAAAAGGTTTTATTCCTAAAATATTGGAGGAAGCAAGATGAAAAATATTAATTATAAATTTAATATTCAAAAAGATATTAATTTAATGATAGAATATGTGCGTGAGCGTTACACTAAATTACAACATCGTGTATTGGATTTTCAAAAGGGTGACAAAAAGCGATTGGCAAAACTTTTAAATCCACCTGAATGTTTTAATTATGATGATGAATGCGATGATGCTCTTTGGGCTTTTTATATTCTTGAAATATGCAGAAATCTAGATATTGTAAAGTATGACATAAAGGGGGAGTATGCTGGATGGCATAGTTGCGAACCATCATTTAAAGATAATTATGTAGAGTATTTATCAAATAATAAGTTCGTTAAATTATCTCCATCAAAGAAGGAGAGAGCTATTTTAAAAGTCTTGATTAATAGGGATAGAGAATTTTATAATAACTCAATTTTAGGAAGTAATACGCTTGAACTCTTTTCAAGATATGGCTCGGCGTGTAATATTACTAATGAAATGAATTATACTAAAGTTAGAAATAAATTATTACAAATTATTGGAGCTTACGCAAAAGATAAGAAAGTATTATTAAAAGACTTTATAGCATATCTTGAAAAAAATCATAGAGATTTAATTATTGATATAAAATTTATGAAAAAAGCAAGTTGTAAAACTCGTTATGATACTATATACCCGAAATATGAATATCAGAATAGTTTAAATTTAGACTCAGACAAAGATGCTTTTGCTATTGTTGAAGGTTATTTTGTTGTTAAATTTTTAGAAGGAGTTATGGCTGAAATGCAATTTGTAGAATTAGAATATGATGATGATTTTCCGACTGATTCAACATCTCGACTTCCATATTATGTAAAATCATTTCAATTAACTCAAAAATTTTTTCATATAATGAATCCTAATGATACTACATTGGATAAAGCTAAAATTACAATAACCCCTGATTTTAAAATTTTTATAGAAGCTTATTTGTATCAATCTGAAATTTTGGAAAATCTTGCATATTTCGCAAAAATAAAATCTGAAGATAAGCATTTGACTATATTGGAAATGAATAAAAAATTATGTCTTCAAAATATGGTAACAGATACAAAATTATTATCACCTGATGAGACTTTGAAGCTATTAAAAATTGCGATTCCTGCAAATGTTGAGATTGAATTAAAAGAATGGGGTAAAAATTCAGATAAATTTATTATTTACGAAAACTATGGCGTTGTTGAAGCAAAACTATTAAAAAAAGATTTACAAAAAGTTGATGATGCTATTGGAGAATATTTAGTAACAACAACAACAAATAATAAATATAAGATAGTTCGTAAACCAGACATTTGTTATAATAGATTAGAAAAAAAAGAGTTTGTTCCAGTTAAAGTAAAACAAAAGCTTAATGATTTAGATTTTGGCGTAAAAAAAACATCTTCTAAAAAGAAAGAATGTAAGAAACAAGTTGTAACAATTTCAGAAGAAAATTTTATTGGAATTAATATCAAGGACAATAAAATAAGAAAAGAAATTGTTGAAGAATTATCAAAAAAAGATGTAAATCCACTGATAAATGATAAATCTGGAGTTATAATATTCCAAGATAAATATCGTTCAAAATACTCGTCTTTAGTTGCTAAGTTAAAGAAAAAATATTTAATTGAATTAATATAAAAAAAGGAGAATATATGGAAAATATTAAAAATTTAGCTAAAAAATTAGATCAAGAACTATTGAAAGACATTCTTTTAATAGATGATGCGATGAAATTCTTAAAAAAAATTGAAAGAGAGTCATTTGTAAAGTTGACTCAAAAAGGAAATCTTCCTAGAAAATTTTGTCGAGAATTTGCTGCAGAAGCTTTTACAAAGGATGAAGATATAGCATTATTAAAAAAAGAGCCAATTATGGGGGAGGAGGACTGCAAATACATTTTGCTTTTAAATAATCTTACAGGGGCAAGTGGTTTTACAAAGAAAATTCACGGAAAGCGTTTTTTAACGAAGAAAGGTCAAAAAGTTCTTACGAGCAATGATAGATATCAAGTATTCAAAGAAATGTTTCAAACATATATTTTAAAGTTAAATTGGAGTTATTTTGATATATTCCCTGAATGTCTAAGTTTCCGAACTAATATAGAAGGGACTCTTTTGTTACTTTATCAATTTGGAGATGAGTTTAAAAATGTTCAATTTCATCTAGATCGCTATATTGAGATTTGTCCTGAATGTAAAAATGATTTTTCTGACACCCCATATATGTCTCGTGATAAAATGTTAAATTTGACATATATAAATAGGGTCTTGTTCAATTTTCTAAGATTATTTGGACTTGTAGAATTTGAAAATTGTGAAAAAGAATTATCTGACATATTAATAAAAAGAACTATATTATTTGAAAATTTTATTGTTTCACCAATTTAAAATATTAAGGAGAATATTCTATGCCTTTTAATCCTGCAAATCCATTAATTGTTCAAAGTGACTTTACTGTTTTAGTTGAAGTTGATAATCCAAAATACGAAGAAACAAGAGATTCTTTGATGAGTTATGCTGAACTTGTTAAATCTCCTGAACATATTCATACTTATAAAATAACACCGCTTTCTATTTGGAATGCATGTGCCGCAAATCATCCTGCTGAAATGATTATTGAAGACTTAGTCAAATATGCTAAATATGATATTCCAGAACAAATTATTGTGGGAATACAAGATTTTGCTTCAAGGTATGGTCGGCTAAAATTAACTTCTGTAAATAATCTTTTACATTTAACTTCAGATGACAAATACATCGCTGAAGAAATTTATAAAAATAAAGATGTTAATAAATATTTTGATTCAAGAAAAGAAAATCTTGTATTTACAGTTAAACCACATAATCGTGGAGTTATAAAACAAGCATTAATTAAGGCTGGATTTCCAGTAGAAGACTTAGCTGGATATATTCAAGGCGAAGATTTAACTATTTCTTTAAGAAAAAATACGCTTGGAAATCAAAATTTTACTTTGAGAGATTATCAACAAAATGCTTGTGATGCGTTTTATGCAAATGGAAAAGTTTCAGGTGGTTCAGGGGTTGTTGTTATGCCGTGTGGTTCAGGAAAAACCATTATTGGAATGGGCTGTATGTCTCAAGTTAATACTTCAACCTTGATTTTAACAACAAATATTACTGCTGTTAGACAATGGATGGCAGAACTCCTAGATAAAACGGAATTAACTGAAGACCAAATTGGAGAATATTCTAGTAAAAATAAAAATATTGCACCTGTAACAGTATCAACATATCAAATCCTCACATATCGAAAAAGTAAAAATGATGATTTTACGCATTTAAAATTATTTGATGAACGGAATTGGGGGTTGATTATTTATGATGAAGTTCATACTTTGCCAGCTCCTGTTTTTCAAATAACATCATCAATTCAAGCTCGCAGGCGATTAGGTTTAACAGCAACACTTGTTCGAGAAGATGGGAAAGAAGATGATGTTTTCGCTTTAATTGGACCTAAGAAAGCAGAAATACCTTGGAAAGTTATGGAAAAACAAGGTTGGATAGCAAAAGCTATTTGTTCGGAAATAAGAATTCATTTACCTGAAAGTTTACGAATGCCTTATGCCTTAGGAAATAGGCGAAGTCAATTTAGGATTGCATCTGAAAATCATGGAAAAACAACAATGGTAAAACAATTGATTAATAAGCATAAAAACGAGAAAATTTTAATAATAGGAATGTATGTGGACCAATTAAAAGAAATATCTAAATTGCTTGATATTCCTGTATTAACTGGTTCTACAGGGCAAAAAAAGCGTGATTTAGTATTTGAACAATTTAAAAATGGTGACCTAAATATTTTGATTGTTTCTAAAATTGCTAATTTCGCAGTCGATTTACCTGATGCATCTGTTGCTATTCAAATATCTGGAACATTTGGTTCAAGGCAAGAAGAAGCTCAACGACTGGGACGGATTTTACGACCTAAAAAAAATAACAATCAAGCTCACTTTTACTCAATAATATCTCGTGATACGGTTGAACAAGAATTTGCTCTTAATCGTCAAATGTTTCTATGCGAACAAGGATATCAATATCATATAATTAATGAAGATTAAAAAGGATTTTCCATTAAATTACAAGTTTTTTTAGAAAAAAATTGCAAAAAATCTCCCCCTCACTATAAAAACGCACTTTTTTTAATAATTTGTAATTAATTTACAGATAGTGGATATAAATCTACTTATTTTATTAATTATAAATTATTTAAGTGATAACAACAAGATAAAACTCCTCAAAAACAGCAGGTTAAAAATCCCAAAAAACTGCATCTTATTGTCTTGTTCTCTTATTTTCTTATTTTCTTATTCCCCAAATTCTAAAAATCTCATTTTATTCTTTTTTTCTCTTATTTTCTTGTTTTCTCAAATTTTAGTTGT
>JAOZMT010000151.1 GCA_029934175.1 Victivallales bacterium
AGTTGTAATATTAATAAATTATAGTATATTATATCAAAGTTATTGGGCGGAGCAGAAGCTATATCATAAAATTGTGATGGTAAAGGTAAATTTATATTTAAATTAAGAATGAAAAAATATTAATGTATGAAAATATTAAATCATAGAATAGTAAAAAAAGGAGATTATGAAAACAAGAATAATAGCAAAACTTGATGTAAAAAGTGAATTTGTTGTAAAACCAGTTCATTTTGAAGGTTTAAGAAAAATTGGTTCGCCTGCGGAGTTAGCAAAAAAATACTATAAAGCTGGCGTTGATGAAATCTTTTTTATAGATATTGTAGCAAGCTTATATCAACGAGAAATTAGATATAAAGAGATTGCTGAAAGTGCAAAAGATATTTTAGTTCCATTTGCTGTAGGTGGAGGAGTTAGAACTATTGATGATTTTTCAAAACTATTTCATAACGGTGCAGATAAAGTTGTTGTAAATACTCATGCATTACAGAACAGTCCTGAAATAATTGACAATGCTGTAAAAATATTTGGTTCACAAGCTGTAGTTGTAAATATAGAAGCTAAAAAATGGGATAATTATTGGGAATGTTATACAGATTGCGGAAGAATTCAAACAGGGAAAAGCGTGTTAAACTGGGTTAAAGAAGTTGAAAATAGAGGCGCAGGAGAAATATTAATTCAGTCTGTTGATTGCGATGGTCGCAAAAGAGGGTTTGATATTGAACTAATAAAATCAGTTGTTGATTTTGTAAATATTCCTGTTGTTGCAGGAAGTGGAGCTGGTTGTTTAGATGATATTCTAAAAATGAGAACTATATGTAAACCTAGTGGGATTTCTATTTCAAGTTTATTACATTACAATGAACTTACAGTATCTGATATAAAGGAGGCTTTGAAAAATGAGTGTTAAAGTAGGGATAATTGATTATGGAATGGCAGGAAATATTTATAATATTTCAAAAGCTATTGAACTTGCTGGAGGAAAGGCTGGGATTATTAAAACAGAAAAGGATTTTATTGGATATGATAAATTTGTTTTACCTGGAGTTGGATCTTTTCCTGATGCAATGGATGAGATGGAAAAGCATAGTTTAAAAGATATTTTGATTGATAAAATTCAAGATAAACCTACTTTGGGAATTTGTTTAGGAATGCAAATTTTATGTAAAATAGGATTTGAATTTAAAGAAACGAAAGGATTAAATTTAATTAATGCAGAAGTTAGAAAAATTGAATGTTCGGGTAAAGTTCCTCACATGGGATTTAATAAAGTTAAAATAATAAAAGATTCTCCTTTATTTAAAGGAATTGATACAAGTCTTGAAGAATTTTATTTTATGCATTCTTACGAAGTCAATAATTATACAGATGTAATTGCTTTGACTGATTATTCAGAACATGAATTTGTTTCAGCATTTCAAAAAGATAATGTTTTTGGAGTTCAGTTTCATCCAGAGAAAAGCAGAGATTCTGGAATAAAAATATTTAAAAATTTTATTACTATTTAAGGAGAGTATTATGAATGAACAACTATTTGGTAAATATGGACTACCTTTAAAAGTAGAGTATTGTAAAAAATGCACCATAAGCAATCAACGTCCTTCATCTGCAGTTGAATTTAAACAAAAAAATGGAGACAAAAAAGATTTTGTGTCTTTTGAAGATGGTGTATGTGATGCATGTAAATTTATAGATTTTAAAATAACTATTAATTGGGAAGAAAGAGAGAAGGCATTAATTGAATTGTGTGATAAACATAGAAGGAATGATGGAAGGTATGATGTTGTTGTCCCTGGTAGTGGAGGGAGAGATAGTGTAATGGCAGCTCATTTATTAAAATATAAATACAAAATGAATCCAATATTAATAACTTGGCCTCCAATAGTTCCTACGAGAGTTGGTAAACGAAATTATGATGCATGGGTAAATATAGCTTCATGTTATGCTTTTCAACAAAATAAAAGATTACATAAAACTTTAACAAAATTATCGTTTGAGAAGTTATGTCATCCATTTCAACCATTTATTTTAGGACAAAAGAATCTTGCTCCAAAGTTATCAGTTTTATTAGATATACCTCTTATTATTTATGGAGAACATGAAGCAGAATATGGTAATAATAGAGAAGAGGCTATGTCTCCTATAAGAGATAGAAAATATTATTCATATAATTATGATGTAAAAGATTTGGTATTGGGTGGAGTGTCTGTTAATGAATTAATTGATAAGTATGAATTTACTCTTGCAGATTTAGATGCATATTTACCAACAAATGAAGAAAAATTAAATAAAACAGGAACAGAAGTCCATTATATGGGATATTATGTAAAATGGCATCCTCAAGAAGTTTATTATTATTCTGTAGAAAATACAGATTTTTTACCTAATGACTTTAGAACAGAAGGTTGTTATGAAAAATATTTTTCAATTGATGATAAAATTGATTGGTTACATTATTATACATATCATGCAAAATTTGGAATGGGAAGAGCAACCCACTGTGCTGCACAAGAAATAAGAAATGGAGATATTACACGAGAGGAAGGAATCGCTTTAATTAAAAGATTTGATGGAGAATATCCTAAATTATATGTAAAAGATTGTTGTGATTATATGGGAATAACTGTTGACCGTTTTGATGAAGTAATAGAAGAGTTTAGAACACCACATTTATGGGATAAAATAAATGGAAAATGGGAATTGAAGAATCCTATATGGAAATAAAATGATAAAAAAATATTTCAATACAAGCGGACCGAATATAGCTTCAGAACATTATACATTAATTAGAAGTAATTATATTAATCATGGTGTGGAACTAGTAAATCAAAAACGCTATTTTACAATATGGGCTCCAAGGCAAACTGGCAAAAGCACTTATTTCAGACAACTTGCAATTGAACTTGAAACACAAGATTATAAAGTTGTTCATATAAATTTAGAAAATGATAGAGATAGTTCTTTGGAAGACTTTTTTATTTATTTAATAGACGAAATAAATAAAAGTTGGAAAACTGAATTTAATTCCAAAACAATGAAGCAGTTTCAAAAAAATATAACAGATATTAATGATAAAAAATGTGTTTTAATTATAGACGAGATAGAAGGTTTGAACCCTGCATTATTAAATCAGTTTTTACATACAATTAGGAATCTATATCACAGTAGAGAAAATCATTGCTTGAAGTCAGTTGTATTAGTTGGTGTTTCAAATATTGTAGGAATTATAAAAGATAATGCCAGTCCTTTTAATATTGCAGATAATTTAGAATTAGATTTTTTTACGGACAGCGAAGCTCGCACATTGTTAGAGATGCATGAAAAAGAAACAGAACAATTGTTTGCAGAAAATGTTAAACTTAAAATTTTTGACATAACAGCAAATCAACCTGGCTTAGTAAATGCATTTGCTCAGAGATTAATAACACAATATTCAGATAAAAGTTTAATTGAATACGATGACTATAAAAAAGTTGAGCATTGGTTTTTAAGAAAAACAATAGATAAAAATATTCAAAATATAAAGAACAAGGCTAGTGAATATCGTAGTTTTGTAGAAAAACTATTGTTTTCAGAGAATAAAATAGAATATGATATAGATAAACCTGCAATTGAATTTTTACATACTCAGGGACTAATAACTGATGACGAAGATGATAATGTAAAAATTTGGGTGCCTTTGTATAAAAAGAAATTATTTTCAGCATTTTATCCATATTCTAACGGGGAGTCTAAACTCTTTTTTAGGAATATAGAACCAGAAGATTTATTTATTAACGATAGATTAAACTTTGATAAAATTATGAATGGATATAAAGCTTATGTAAAAAAACGAGGATTTAATCATTTTCGTGAGAAAGATAAAGAGACAGGGGAGTATTTAACCCTTAAAGAGTCTGCAATGGTGTATAGCTTTGAAACATATTTGCAAGCTTTATTAGATTTAGTTGAGGGAAAAAGTTATTTAGAACCTCATACAGGGTTAGGGCGAAGTGATTTAATTTTAAATATTGATACTGTTGAGTATGTCGTAGAATTTAAAGTATTTCACAATTCAACTCAATTTAGAAGAGGAAAGCCACAAGTTGCGTATTATGCAAATTCATTGGGATTAAAAGAAGCGGTTTATGTTGTATTTGTTCCTACTGATATAACTCTTGCAAGTGTCGTAGAAAATCAAAATGAAATGGTTAATGATGTATCTATCACAACTTATATTGTTCGATATGATGAAGAAAAAGATTTTGAAGAAAAAGGATAAATAAATGAATAATCAATTAAAGTCAGTATATATATTTGGAGGATTGCAGTCGCAAAGTTTAGCGTGCCATGAGATTGCAATATATTTAAAAGAAAAACATTTTGCAAATGAATTTTCTATGTGCTATAGTGAAAAGGATGCTAATTTTGAAAACTATTTAAAAGAGCAAAATGAAATAGAATATAAATATTTAGATAAATTGGATTCTTTAGAAGCGATTGCATTAAATGAAAAATGCTCCAATGAACAAATTATAAAATGGGAGCAAAGACTAGGAGAGTCTTTATTAGATATTATTGTAGCAGATCGACAAATAGGTAATGTATATGTTGCAGATGCAAATATTCCTAAAACAAATTTGATTTTATCTATGAATCATGAAAAGATGAAAAACCTTGTTTGCTATTTTTTGGATTTTTTTGAAAAAAGATTGTTAAATTCAAAGCCAGATTTTATTTTTATTACTTGTATTGCTTCTTCTGAGCCATTAGCATTAGTTAAAGTATGCAAATATTTAAAGATACCTTTTTTTGTTGCAAATTCATCTAGAATTTTAAATAGAACGATTATAGTAGAAAATAACATAAAAGAACAATCATTAAGATTAGATAAAAAATTTAAAGAATTATGTTTAAAAAAAGAAAAAGTTGTTTTAAAAAAAGAATTTTTAGATTATAAAAAAACCTTTGAAACCAATGAAATGGAAATAACACCTTGGGCGGAAATGCAAAATAATAATATAGTAAAAATTAGGAATAAGTTTTTAATTAATATTCTTATTTCATCTTCTTGGGATTTATTTAAGCGGTTTGTTGTTAGTTTTAAAAGGAAAAAAGTATATGTTCGTAAAAAATTATATTTTTCTGACTGGTCAATAAAAGTAAAAGAAATTTTATATATAAAATATTGTCTTAATAAAACATTCTCTGATATTAACACAGATGATAAATTTGTCTATTTTCCGCTACATGTAGATCCTGAAGCATCAACAATGGTTTATGCTCCCAATTTTACCAATCAGTTACAATTATTAGAAATTCTTGCAAAAAATATTCCATTGTCACATAAATTATATGTTAAAGAACATCCTTATATGGTAGGGAAAAGGCAATCTTTTTTTTATAAAAAGTTGAAACAGTTTAAAAATATTGTTTTAATATCTCCTTATGCAGATAGTAATTACTTATCAACAAATGCAGATTTAATAACAACAATTACTGGAACTACAGGCTGGGAAGGAATAATGAAGAAAAAGGAAGTTTTAACTTTCGGAAAATGTTTTTATACAGAGTTAGGTTTTTCAACCCCTTGTAATAATTTAAATAATTTAAGTCCTTTAATTCATAAATTAATTTACTTCCCTGATAAAACTAAATTTGAGAATTTAGACTTTTATTTAAAGGCTAGTGAAGAGGATTCTTTTGATTTTGATTTATATGAATGGGAAGCAACTTCCATAACCCCTGGAAACATACCAAATAGCTTAAAAAATGGCTTGAGATTAATGACAGATGCTCTTATTAGGAGTATAAAAGAGTATAATGCTAATACATAGTAAACTCTTAAATTAGTTATTATTATAATCAAATTCAACATTAAATCGGCTAGTTTCATATTATGCATAAAACTACTTTACACTTTGGACTAGAAATTAAAGCAGTCAGAGTCCCGCTTTCAGGGGCTGTCGATTTACTCGGAGCGCCGCGCGTCTCGCCGGCATAATGC
>JAOZMT010000152.1 GCA_029934175.1 Victivallales bacterium
GATGGACAGGATTTATATTTATATTTTTTCTAATTACAACCTTAATAATAAAGAATTAACTGAACCACAGATTTTTTATCTGTGGTTTTAATTCACACAACAATAATAGAATTTTATAATAAATTGCAAATAGAACTTCTCTTTTCGTGTTTGTTTGTGCTTTTCGTGGTTACAATTCTCTTTAATTTAGCAAGTCTATGAATGGTAAATTTTTTAATTCAAAGCTTTTCCATTCATCTTCTTTGTAATAAACTTTCATTAAATATAAACCATTCCCAGGAGCAGTTTTGCTTCCTTCGGATCTCATTTTTGATTCTAAAACTCTTTTTAATTCTTCAGGTTTATGACTGCCAATTCCTATTTTAAATATTGAGCCTATTATACTACGAACCATCTTATATAAAAATCCACTTCCAGTAATATTGATACATATAAAATTTCCAAACTCTACAACTTCAGTTTTATAAATAGTTCGACAAGTATTATCTACTTCCTTTCGCTTTACAGTAAAAGCAGAAAAATCATGATCTCCTTCTAAATATGTTAATGCTTTGCATACTTCGCAAATATATGTAAAATTGGGAATATGCCAAGATAAATCAGCAGTAAATGGATTTGCATAACTATTTTTATTTATAACAAAAGAATATGTTTTTGCACAAGCCGCAAACCTTGCATGAAAGTCACTTTTAACCTCTTTAATATTAGTAATAACTATAGTTTTGGGTAAAGAGTTATTTAGAAAATTTTGAATATTATTTTGTGGAATATTTGGTTGTGCCGGCACAGAAAAAGATGCACACATTCCAAGCGCATGAACTCCAGAATCGGTTCTACTACTACCATTAATTACAATATTTTCTTTAAATAATTGTCGTAGTAACTTTACAATATGATCTTGAACAGTATTTCCACAAGGCTGACTTTGCCAACCATTATACGATGTTCCATTAAAAGCTATTGTTATCAAATAGTGCGTTAATTTATCTTCTTTCCCAATCATTTCTTACTTGTAGGAATATAAATTACGGAACCATCTTCTAGTTTATATGCCATTCCTAATTTTTCCCCTTTACCCTCTGCTTGTTTCTTTGTCATTTTTCTAACTTCTATCTTTTTGCCTTTTTTAGTTATAATCTCCATTTGCCCATTCTTTTTTTGCTTAACAATTGTCATCTCTGAATTTTCATCAAACAAATCTTGCAGTCTATAAGCTGAAAAAAGAGACATAAGCAATGCTACAATAAAAACTAAACCAACATCAAATAAATTAGCGACCCCAGACATTGGGTCTTCATCATGAAATTCATCTAACTTATGATTTTTTCTCATATATTTCATTTTTTACTATTCCTCTTCTTAATCTCTTGCATTATATAATCATATCCTGATTCATCGTGTGGTTTTGTGCAATTAGAACAATCTTTTACTCCTTTTTTGGTGATTATAAAATCTCCATTACACTCTGTAAAATAAAGTGGACAAAAACAAAACAAGCAATTCATATCATCTAAATTATGACATGGATAATATTCGCACTCT
Source organism: Victivallales bacterium (assembly GCA_029934175.1). Classification (GTDB taxonomy): domain Bacteria; phylum Verrucomicrobiota; class Lentisphaeria; order Victivallales; family JAUVCU01; genus JAOZMT01. The sequence continues at coordinate 1,543 of JAOZMT010000152.1, forward strand.
TTATGTTCAAATCGTTTAAATTTCATCTTTATCAGAATTGTCTTCTGTTAATATTTCTGCTGCATATTCTATAATTCTAATATCTTCATCAATCCATCTTTTACGAACAGTCCAAATAGAATAAGCAATACCACCTTGAGCAAGCCCAACTACAGTTGTCGTAAAAGCTATAACTAAATCTGATGTTAATTTTGTCATATCCCCCTGCCCTAATCCTGCTAATCCAGTTCCCATAGGAATTAATGTTCCTATCAAACCTAATGCTGGTCCTATGCGTATCATAATTTTTATAAAATCTAAATTTTTTGCATAGTCAGCAGTTTTAGTTTGTAATAAAAACTGAACATCTGCTTCATTAGATAAGTCAAGTTTTGCCAATTCTTTTAAGAAGCATAATACATTACTAGATAAACCTTGTTGATTTTTGATTTTTGATTTTAAATCATTAGTATTATTTTTTAATCGTTCAAAAAATTCTTGCACAAGTCCGCCAATATAAAATAGCAAATAAATTGTTAAAATAGCTAATAACATCAAAGTAGGCCATAAAAGACTACTGGATATCAAATATATAAAAGATTTCACTCCAGCCAAAATATCCATAATTATTCTTCCTTTTTTAATTTACAAGTATATTTTTTAACAATAGTCCAAAGTATTAGACAAGTAAAAAATCCATATAATAAAGGAGGAAGAAGAAAGTCTGATTTAGATTTAATAATATCTAAAACAGGTTTATTAACTCCATCGGCAAATGCAATAATTTTTTCAATATAAATCATATAAGAAAATAATATTAAAAATATCACTGTCCCTATATAAATAGGATATAGATAGAAAAATCTATGAACTTTTTCCTTGCGTATTGTAGCAAATAAAATCAGTATAAATAATATAATTTGATAAATCAACATTCCCATAATTAACACATTGTCATTCATTGTTATCTCCATTATATTTATGAATTTTTCGCATCCATCTCAATACATCAACTATTTTTTTATCCCAATAATCCCAGGTATGTTCGCCTTGCTCTTCCTGATATGTAAAAGGTATCCTTAATTGAGTTAAAAATTCTTTCATCTTAATATTATCATCATATAAAAAATCTTCAGTCCCACAACATTGAAAGATTTGTGGTATTTTCTTTTGGCTATCTTTTAAATCTTTTATTATAGTAAATAAATCATAAGTTTTCTTATCCTTAGAACCAAATATATTTGTGCATTCTTCTATATCCATAATACTTTTTGTCCTATTTGCTACATCCATAGAGCCAGACAAACTTGCACAAGCCGCAAATTTTTCTGGAGAAATGAAAGCACTTTTAAATGCACCATATCCTCCCATAGATAATCCAGCAATAAATGTATCATCTTGTTCCGAACTGAGGTTAAAAAAATTATTTACAAGTTCAGGTAATTCTTCATTTATAAAATCCCAATATGCTCCTCCATGTTCCATATTTAAATAGAAACTCCTATGGACATTAGGCATTATCACTGCAAAACCGAACTTTGCGGCATATCGTTCAATGGAAGTTCTTCTTATCCAAGCTGTATTATCATCTGACAAACCATGCAAAAGATATAATACTGGGGTTGATTTATTATCACAAGCACCCTGCAATCCTATTTGATTATGTGTTTCCTGTGGCAAAATCACAGACATTGAAGTAGAAATCTTTAAAGTTTCAGAAAAAAAATCACAATTTATGAGTGCCACAAATCCCCCTTTATGAAAAAATTATTGTTCGGTTATTAGTAATGATAATTTGATTATCCAAATGCAGTTTTGTTGCTTTAGATAAAACAGAAGCTTCTATATCCTTTCCTATTCGTTTTAAATCCCCAGCAGTCAGTTCATGAGATACAGGTTTCACATCTTGTTCAATGATAGGACCTTCATCTAAATCAACAGTTGCGTAATGTGCAGTTGCTCCAATTATTTTCACGCCTCGTTCATAAGCTCTCAAATATGGATTTGCTCCTTGAAATGCTGGCAAAAAAGCATGATGTATATTGATAATTTTATTCTTGTAATTATCAATAAATCCACCTGATAATATTTGCATATATCGCGCAAGAACAACTAAATCAATATGATGTTTTTTCAATAATTCTTGAATTTCAACTTCTTTTTCAAGCTTATTGTTTTTATTAATATCATAAGAATAAAAAGGTATTTTAAATTGATCTGCAACATACTCCAAATCAGGATGATTACTCACAATTAATGGAATTTCACAATTCAAATCATTCTCTTTAGCCTTTACAAGTAAGTCATATAAACAATGAGATGTTTTTGAGACAAAAACAGCAACTTTTGGCACATAGTCAGAATAATGAATAGACCATTGCAAATCATAAGATTTTGCGAACTGTGCAAAATTGCCTTCTAGCTTTTTCCTTGATATTTTCAAATCAGCCATATCAATTTTTATTCTCATAAAGTATTTATTGGTATATAAATCAGTATGCTGCTGACAATTTAAAATATTAAATTTATTTTCATAAAAAAATGATGTTATATTAGACAATAAACCTTTATTATCTGAACATTGAATTAAAAAAACTATATCTTTCATTTTTAATTATTTTAGTCTAATTATTTTTTCTGCAATTCTTAATCCATCAATTGCTGCTGATATAATACCACTTGCATATCCCGCACCTTCTCCTGATACATAAAGATTTTTTAGAGAAGACTCTAAAGTTATTTTATCGCGTGTAAATCTAACAGGACTTGACACTTTTGTTTCTACTCCAACCATCATTCCAGAATGCATAAATCCTGGCATTGTTGTTTCAAAATGCTTAAGAGCTTCCTTCATTGAATCACGAGTAAACTCAGGTAATAACGAGTCTATTTGAGCTGGTGTTACACCAAGTCTATAACTCGTGTCTGTTGTGTGCATATAATCTTCTCCAGTAAAAAAAGAATAAGCACTTTGTGCAGGAGCTGTATAATCGCCACCTCCCAATTCAAATGCTGCTTTTTCAAGGTTTTTCAAGAATTCAAAAGCATCTTTTGGCTCAATAAATTCATTGCCTTTATAATTTGCGATAAGTGCAGAATTTGCAAATTCAGTATCACGAGCATAAGGACTCATTCCATTTGTTGATAATTGTCCCTTATCACATACTGCTGGAATAATTTCTCCACCTGGACACATACAAAATGATGTAACATTCCCATATTTTTTACTTTGTGGTCTGCTAACAACATTATATGATGCAGTAGATAAATGTTTAGGAATATCCATTGTGCCATATCTAATTTTATTTATAAAAGCTTGTTTATGCTCTATTCTACAACCAATTTGAAAATCTTTCATTTCATATCTAACGCCATCTTTAACTAAATTTTCAGTAAGGTCTCTAGCACTATGACCATGAGCTATAATTATTTTTGGTGCTTCTATTTTATCTCCATTAGCACAAATAACACCTACACAATTATTTTTTTCAACAATCAGTTGGACAACCTCGCAATTCCATTTAAACGAGCCGCCCATATCCTCTATTTTTTCTCTAATATTTTTTATTACAGTTGGAAGTAAATCTGAACCAATATGAGGATGAGCTAGATATTTAATTTCTTCAGGCGCTCCTGCTTCAACAAGTAATTCTAAAATATATTTTATACGATAATCTTTTTTTCTTGTATATAATTTACCATCAGAAAAAGCTCCTGCTCCACCTTCTCCATACAAATAGTTACTAGATTCATTCAGTTCTCTAGTTTCAAGAAAATCATCAATATCCTTAATTCTACTCTCAACTTTCTCGCCTCTTTCTAAAATAATAGGTTTCATTCCAGATTTTGCTAATAAAAATGCAGCTAACAGTCCAGCAGGACCAGTTCCAACTACAACAGGATTTTGAATTTTCTTATTTACTTCTTCTGTTTTATAATAAACATTTAATAACGGAGTTCGTTCATCAGGCAACTCTCCACAATCTAAATGCAAATGTTTTTTTACATAAACATTCACTTTATAAATTAATTTAATATTATGTTGTTTTCTTGCATCTAAACTTTTATTCAAAATGGTATATGATATAATATCATTCTGTTCCATTTTACAATGTTTTGCGATGAAAAAGTTCAATTTCTCATCAATATTTTCTTCTGCTTTTGGTATTTTTTTCAAAGGCACTAGTATATTTGATACTATAAAATTCATAATATTTACTCCTTAATATTTTATATGTTTTTTTAATAACTATAATTTAGCATATTATGGTGCGTTTACAAATTTCTTAAACTTTTTCATTAAAATATTATACTACTTTTGCATAATTAAGAAATATTTGTAATAAAAGATTGATTAAATTTGAAAAACAAAATATTTATTGTAATTTATTATAAGCATAGGGAAGTAGCCTGCGTTCTCCGAACGCAAAGGCAAGCTAAAATAGAT
>JAOZMT010000153.1:0-1890 GCA_029934175.1 Victivallales bacterium
AAACTTCCTGAAAGCGCAAACAACAGTTCTTTTTAATTTTATAAATAATTGGTTACTTCTAGTAGCCAAGAGTTTATAAAATCAAAAATAGCAATTGTTATCATCTTTCAAAAAGTATATTTTCAACCATTCACAGTATGAGAACGGCAAAAAATAATGAATAAAATAGAAGTTTTTATAAAAATCCTTGACTTTTTATGCATTATGAGTTATAATGTAGTATGTATGTTTATCATATCTTAAAAAAGGAGAATATTTATTATGACAACATTTTATGAAATAGCACTTATTATATTAATAGTCGCACTACCAATAAAGCTTATTTATCAAAAATTTATAATATATACACCGTTATTTACTCCAGTGACTATTGGATTTATTACTGGTATATTATTTTTTTGTGTTTTACTTGCAAATTTTATTGGTCTTGCTTTAATTTTAATTTTATCACTTTTTGTTTTAGGATATTTTTATATGAAAGATAAAAAAAAACAGGGGGGGCATTCCAAAATTGGAGCATTTTGTTCTATAGGAATCATACTTTTTGCGACTGTATTAATGTTCTCAAAATTTGTATTTACAGCAAAGACAGTTGATGATTTTAGAACTGAGGAAAATCACTTTGCGAAAGCATCTGCTTTAATGCTAGGTAAAATATTTGCAAAAAAATGCCCTAATTCAAAAGCACTTATAATTGTTCGTAAGGGTTATGAAAAAAATAGAAGAAAAGATGCATTATTAGATGCATTAGAAGACGGATTTGGAGATAAAATTGAAATTAAAAAAATTGTATTTATAGATGAAGGAATGCCTGAAAATTCAGCTGATGGAGATATTATGAAAGCTGTTAATTTTGATAAAATATTGGAGGCAAATCAAGACTGTGAGGTTGTCATATCAACAATAGGTTTACCTTTGGATGTTGATAATATGAAAATTTGGGATAAAAAGATAAAAGATAGACCAAAAATAGGGCTGTTAAATGTATATGTCCCAGTTGTAAGAAATGCAATTAAAGCTGAATATATTTCAGCCGCAGTTATTAGTCGTCCTAAGGCAGTTATAGATGGTAAAAAGTTACCTGAGGATTTGAAAAAAGTATTTGATTTAAGATATTTAATGATAACGCCAGAGAATGTTGATGATATCAATGTTAAAAACCCTGGTCTATTTTACTAAAAAGGAGAAAACTGTTATGAAAAACAAGAAATTTAATTTAATTGAGTTATTAATGGTTCTTTCTACTTTATCGGTATTATCAGCATTAATTTTTCCTAATTTGAGTAAATCAATTGAAAAAGGAAAGCGAGTTGCATGTATCGCAAATGAAAGGGCTTTGGCATTTGCATTTAATTTTTATAAAGATGACGAGGATCATTATCCAGCTCCAGATTATTGGTTGAACGATTTTAGAGATATTTATGCATATCAAAAAGATTTTGATGCTTATATTTGCCCATCATCAGAGACGGATGATATAACTTCTGTTGATTATTTAAGCGGAGGAACTGATTATTTGGTTTGCCCATTTGATGCATCATTTGCGGATATAGAATTAAATGGAAATGCTAATAACGGTCATGGAAATAATTTATATCATTTTGATCCAAGTAATCCTGGAAATGGAGGTCAAGCTTTGATAGATTCAAAAAACTGTGCATACACACTTTATGATAAGGATTATATGCATCATGATGGCTGGATAAATGTTGTTAGTTTAACACACATGGATGTCAAAAGAGTTCGTGGAGTCAATGAATACTGGATGTTGAATAGTAACAATCATATAATAACATCATTGGATGCTTTCCCAGAATTAAATGGAGGAGGTGTTTATAATGGCGCTGATCCATCAGGAAATGGAAATAATGGCAATAATGGCAATAATGG
>JAOZMT010000153.1:1990-5890 GCA_029934175.1 Victivallales bacterium
AATAATGGCAATAATGGCAATAATGGAAATAATGGCAATAATGGAAATAATGGCAATAATGGAAATAATGGGAATAATGGCAATAATGGCAATAATGGCAATAATGGGAATGGTAATAATTAACATAAAAAAGAGTCATATTTATAAAAATGGAAGAAGAATTTAATATAATAAAATCATCAAGGTATGATTTTATTCAAGAAATATCTAAAAAAGATAATTCATTTATTTATATAGTTCGTGATACGCATTCAAAATCACGGGTTGTTATAAAGTATCTTAAATTAAGTGAAAATCCAATAGAACAAACCACACACTTTATCAATGAAGCACGAATAGTTGCAGCCCTAGAGCATCCTAATATTATACCAATTCATGATATTCAAATGCATCCAGAAGATTCGCCTCCATATTATACTATGAAATTAGTGAAAGGAGAGTCTTTATCAACAATTATTAATAAACTAAAACTAGGGGATGAATTATATAAAAAAAAGTATACTAGAAATACTTTACTACAAATTTTTCTAAAAGTATGCGATGCTATATCATTTACTCACTCTAAGAATGTTCTTAATTTAAACATAGAACCATCTAATATAAAGATTGGTGAGTTTGGAGAAGTTTATATTGTCGAATGGGGGCGTGCTAAATATTATAAAAAACATAATTCTGATACTACTGCAACTAATCAAACTCTTCATAATTTAATGTTTCATTTCTCTAAAGATAATCAGTCAAAGGGAGTCTTAGGTTATATTCCATTGGAGCAAGTTCAATTATCAGTGGATGATTTAGATATCAGAACAGACATTTATTCATTAGGAGCTATTTTATATTTTATATTAACTTTAGAACAACCTATTTCAGGAGTTAAGGATACAGACATTATAGAAAAAATGAAACAAAAGGATTTTTTAATTCCACCATGTCAGAGAACCCCTAAGCTTAATATTCCTCCGATTCTTTCGAAAATAGTAATGAAAGCAATGAGCCTTAGCATTAATCAACGATATAAAAGTGTGCGAAGTATGCAAAATGATGTTTTGAATTTTTTGCAAAATAAAGAAACTCTTGTATATCCAGATAATTTGTATCGAAAACTTTCAAGAATATCATCAAGGCACAAGCATATTAGAAATATTATAGTTCTTGTTGTATTTTTTCTAGTAATAAGCTTTTTATATGTTCATAATCAACAACAAAAAATATTATCTACTTGGATTCCTAAACTAGAAGTTTCAATGGATTCTGCTAATGAAATAAAACAATATTTTTCATTAGAGAAAAATTTAAATGAAGAAACCTTTCCTATTTTAGAAGAAAATGTAGATTCTTCAAGTTTTAAAATGCCAAGTGGAAAATGGTTATGGATAAAAAAACATCATTTTGATGATAGTTTGCGTATTGTTATTGATTTTAACTGGGATGATATATCTAAAATCGATGGTTTTGAAGTATGTTTTAATACCAAAAAAATAAAAACATCAAAATTAAGTAATTTACCATCAGGATATTCAATACAAATTGGTGGATGGAAAGGGCGATTGAATCTTATCTCTATTAACCGAAATGATGCTCCTCCAGATATGTCAAATGCAGTGCCATGTAATATAAGTGATACAGGAAGCCATAAACTCATAATTGAGAGAAGAGATGAAATAATAGATGTTTTTATTGATAACAAGAAAATTTTATCAGAGGTTGATCCTTTACCATTTTTAAGTGGAGAATATGGTGGTATTGGGTTGCGTAGTTGGTCTAATTCTTTAAATATATCAAATTTTAAAGTTTATACTAGAGTTTTACCAATATATTCAAGTCCTTTAGTTGTAGGAGATGCATTTTATAGAATTGGTATGCATAAGAAGGCAATGAAGGAATATATGGATTTATCAGCAGGACATTATGATTCAAGTATTCGAGAAATGGCATTAAGAAAGCTGATTATTGTAACTAAAAAGTTGAAAAAGATGAGACTTCACGGACAATTGCTTAGTGAATTTCAGAAAGAATTTCCAAATTCTTTATTTAATGATAAAATAATAACACAAAATATTTTTAATAATTGGAAAGAACAAAAATATAATAAAGTATTCAAACTTTTTAATAATATTGATGAAAATTTAAAAAAAGTTTTAATTGCTAGGAAAATATTACATGAACCTCATATTCCACTTCCAAATGATGTTGGACAGAAATTACTTGAAATATTAGCTCTTGAAAATATTCATTTTAGTTTAGATATTAGTGATTATAGTCTAAATTCTCTTGAGCCATTGAAAGATTTGGATTTGAAAATTTTAGATTGTGCTAATAATAAAATAGATACTCTTATTCCTATACAAGATATGTGTCTTGAAATTCTTAATGTGAAAAATAATAATCTTTCTAGCACTAATGGAATTCAGAATTCTCCTATAAAAATACTTAATATTTCACATAATCCTATCAAAAATATAGCTGACTTAAACCATAAAACTCTAAAGATATTAAATGCAGAGTTTACAAATATTGAAAATGTTGAATTTTTAAAGAACCAACCTGTAGAATATGTAAATATGTCTTATTGTCCTATAAAAAATATAGACCCTCTTGAAAAGTGTAGTGAGATAAAAAAAATATTTTTAAATAGAACTGATGTTAACAATATAGATACTCTTAAACATTTAAAGCTTGAAATTCTTAGAATAGGTAGAAATTATAATGGAGGTGAAAGCCGTATTAAAAGTATATCCTCATTAGATGTTTCAGAATTACAAATGTTAACCTGTGAAAAACTAGAATTAGACAACCTTAATGTTTTAGAAAATGCCTTGAATTTAAATTCTTTAAATATATCTAATACTAAGGTTGATAATATAGAATTCTTTAATAAATTAAAAAATAATGAATTTGAGAATCTTACCTTTGAAAATAGCCCTATCGTTAGTATTGAGCCATTAAGGAATATTAACACTACTAATTTAAGTTTATCCAATTTATTAATAACTGATTTAAGTCCTATTATAGATAAAAATTTCGAATTATTCCCAGTTTTATATGGAGATACTCTACCAGAACAGGAAATGAAAAAAATATCAACTATATGGAAGCAAAAGATTAAAGATCAAAAATATAGTAAATATATGGATATTCTTATTATGGCATTTTGTGAAAAAAACTATAAAGCATTGAAGTTAATGGCTTCTGAAATAAATAATAAAAAATATTTATATATTGATTATCCTATGTCTTATAAAGATGCTATTGAATTAGCTAATAAAGCAGGTGGAAAACTGCTTGCATTAGAAACTCAAGAAGAGTTTAATGCAATTATCCCTTTACTTAAAGAACATAAAAAGGACATTTGGATTGCATTAAAAAAGAATAATAAAGGTCATTATGTATCTAATAATATTCCTATTAATTGGGATATAAATATAGATGAAACAAGTAAAATATATTGTTCTGAAAATAAATTTTTTATTACTTTAGCAGATGGTTTAAGTATTAAGTATGCCAATAAAAACCCATTAGGAAGAAGTTGTATAATAGAATTTGATTAATAGAATACTAGTATCGTGTCTCATAAGTTATTGAATTTTTTTGGCAATAACAAATAGTTGTATAATTAATACACTTTTTAGAGTTTTTATTACTTTTTCAACCGTTCACAGTATAGAAATTAAAGCTGTCAGAGTCCCGCTTTTAGTGGCTGTCGATTTAATACAATAATCTGTAACATATTATTGTTTAACCCCATTCGGGGTAGTTAAAGAAATAATCTCGAAGAGGTTAAACATGAATAACTGTCCGTTTTAATCTACGGAGACCAACAACAAAATAACAACCCTGAAAGGTTTGCACTATGTTTGTTAGCAGATATTTAGGAAGTTGTTAGATTAAATCGACAGCCCT
>JAOZMT010000154.1:0-3291 GCA_029934175.1 Victivallales bacterium
AAAAAAGCAGAAGAAGCTGATAAAAAAGCAGAAGAAGCTGATAAAAAAGCGGATGAAGAAAGAAGACGAGCGGAAAATGCGGAAAAAGAATTAGAAGAATTGCGTGCGAAGTATGCAAAAATCAAATAATAATAAAATAAATAAACAAAAGGAAAATATGATATAAAACAAAATATGTATATCACAGAAAAATTAAAATTTATTCGATTATAAAAATGATATTGAATGTTTAATGTTTGGAATCTCCAAATATAAAACTGCAAATGTCTATTTAATATATCGTAACTAATTAGATAGTAGTTTTACTAGAAAACCGACAAATTTTCAGAATCTAAAACTTTTTCAAATAAGTTACGCCAGAAATGGCGTATTCTTGTTTGTGTTAGATTTAGGTCTTTGGTGGTACCTCCAAAAGCATAAATTTCACGAGAATACACCTTTTTTGTTGCAAAAATTCCGCATTAACAAAAATAAAAAAACTGCGAAACCGCAAAGGAAGGCGTGATAAAAAATTTAATAGTAATAATAATTTGTGGAACTTTGTTTTTAATAAAAGACAAATTTCTTGATACACCTCCAAATTAATTCAAAACGGAAGTTATAATGAATAATAAATTATTAAAACAAATGGTAGAAAGGCAGGAAGCTGAAAATAAACAAATTCAAAATTTAGATTGTTACGAAGAAATAACTAATGAATTTAAATTAGAATATCAAATAGCTAAAACATTACAACAAGCAAGAAAAAATGTTAATTTGACACAGAAAGAAATTGCAAAAAAAATGAAAACGACGCAAAGTGTAATATCAAGAATAGAACATGGCTATAATATATCTCTTCATTCTTTAGAGAAATATGCTTCAGCCTGTGGGAAACATATAGAATTTAATATCATTTAATAACTAAATTTTCATAAATCGCAAATTGTTCGTGGTTAAAAAATTGCGAACTATGCCGAGCAAAGCTCAGCGTTCCTAAAAAATTGCGAACTATGCCGAGCAAAGCTCAGCGTTCCTAAAATATTGCATAAGCCGCAGTGAAATTATATTTTTATAACTTCGTTAAATGGAATAGATGCTAGCATTCCATAATTTTTATGATGTATTAAAGAATGTTTTCTTTCCTTTCCAAAATTGTCAATATATGAGATACGCGTTGAAGATACAGCAGGTGATGATAATCCACATAAAAACCGTGCAATTTTTCTAGGCGAAGTGAATATTGTTGGATATTCTAACTTAATTTGTTGGATAACCATTGCGATTTCATCATTGTTAAATTTGCGATTAGTGCTATCTGCATAAGTCGCAAAGTTACCAGTTCCATTGATGCAATATTCACAATGTCCACATAAATCTATTTTTTCTCCAAAATAATTCATAATATATTGAGTTTTACAACTTTTATGATTTAATAAATCAATGTAATTATCTACCATTTTTATTTCTTTACATTCTCGTTCTGCAAATTTATTTTGCAAGTCTTGGATTAGATTTGCGAGTTGTGCAGTTCTGTTTTTGAAATAATAAACATTTCGAACTCCTGCAACTTGCGCTTCTATAAATCCTTGTTCTTCCAAATAACTAATTGCACGCACAATTCGCATTCTATCTTCATTCATACGACTTGCAACTGCAACTGTATCTATAGACAACCAACTTGGTCCTTGTTTTCCTAATGAAAAAACTTGCTGTAAAAAATTAGCTCTTTGGTTATCAAACTTACTAAACATTTCTTGTCGAGGAACTTTATTTTTAATTTTATAAGTTGCATAAAAAGGTGTTCCAACTTCCAAAATTCCATTTAATTCAAGATATATAAAATATGTTTTTAAAACTAATGCTTTAATATCAAATTGCTTTGATAAATCGTAAAGAGAAACATCAAAAGTGTTATTTTGAGAAAAAACAAAGTTTGTTAAATTCGCAATATCATTTGAATCAGGAGTATCTCCATAAGTGAAATTTTTCAAAGTTACAATATCTGAATAATCAATCAATGTTTCGCACACAGAGTGCTTTCCATCTCTACCTGCTCGACCAATCTCCTGAACATAATTTTCTAAACTTTTAGGCAAATTATAATGATAAACGAATCGAATATCCCCTTTATCAATGCCCATTCCGAAAGCAATAGTTGCAACAATAATAGAATTAGGACTATTCATAAACCAGTTTTGAATATTAACTCGTTCATCATCCTTTAAGCCTGCATGATAAGGTTTTGCTTGAATGTTTGCATTATTCAAAAATATAGCAACCTCTTCTGCTGTTTTCTGAAGCGTCACATAAATAATTGTTGCACCACCATTTCCACCTTGAATTTTATTTAGTAAATATTCTTTTTTTGCACAAGTCGCAGATTGCACATATCGCAACTCTAAATTTTTTCTATAAAATCCAGTATTCACATAGTTTGCTTGTGGTATATCAAAACTGTTACAAATATCATTCGCAACAGCTGGCGTTGCAGTTGCGGTTAATGCTAATACTTTTTTTATATCAAACCTTTTTGCGACTTGTGCAAGTTTCATATAATCTGGACGAAAATTATGTCCCCATTCCGATATACAATGAGCCTCGTCAATGACCATTAAATCAATAGTTACTTGAGATAATACATTTGTAAAGCGTTCATTAGATAATCTTTCTGGTGCTAAATATAATACCTTTAATTTATTACTCCTTAAATCATCATAAACTTTTTTAACTTCATCCCAAGATAAAGTTGAGTCTAATTTAGCAGCAGGTATATTATGCTTTTCCAAGAACTCTAATTGGTCATTCATTAATGCTATCAATGGCGAAATAACTACAGTCAAGTTTTCTTGAAAAATAGCAGTATATTGGAAACACAAACTTTTCCCACTTCCTGTTGGAAAAACCGCTAATGCAGATTCTTTTCTTAAAAGAATTTCAATAACCTCTTTTTGTCCTTTACGGAAAGTATCAAAGTTAAAGTAATGTTTTAAATATTCTTCATAAGTTGCCATATTTTCTCCTTGTTTGTATATATTCAATAATCCCCATTTTATCACAAAGTAGAGGAAGTTTTTCGCAAAGAATACAAAGGTATTCTTTGTAAAACTTAGTATTTAACTTTGCTTCCTCTGTGGTTAAGTATAATTTAATATGGTTCTCTGAATATATAACCTTATTTTAACATTGTTAAAGCTTCATCAATAGAAATACCTAATTTTTTAGAGATAACTTTTGCACTATTTTGCAAAACATCTTCCACCTTTCTTTTCTCTTCCTCCACCTTTCTTTTCTCTTCCTCCACCTTTCTTT
>JAOZMT010000154.1:3391-5852 GCA_029934175.1 Victivallales bacterium
TCCACCTTTCTTTTCTCTTCCTCCACCTTTCTTTTCTCTTCCTCCACCTTTCTTTCCGACTCTTCAAGTTCAAGTGTTAATCGCTCATTTTCACGATCAATTGACTCTAATAAAAGTCGTCCATCCTCTTCTGCCTTTAGTTCTTTTCTTGTTTCTTCATCAGCTAAAATATTTTCTAATTTAGAATATATCTTTTTTACTATTGAATTTTTCATACTTGAATTGTTTTTATCATAATTCAAAACCCATTCACTCTCGCCATCGCAAAATGTTTGAATAAATAAAGACATTACTTCCGCTAACTTATTCCAAGGTTTAGGAGGTATATTTGGGATTTGTATAAATATAGGACTTACTGTTAGTAAATTTACTATTTTCGACTTTGGATAAATCTTTTCACCATAAGCATTTAAATAATAATTAGGCTTTCTAATTATAAATTCTTTATCTATTAATGAAAACCCTAAAATATAAATATTAATAATTGGTAAAGGCTCTACTGTTTTGTCATAGTCATAACCTTCTTTTTCAACCTCTTCTATCTTATTATTTTTTATAACATTTTTAGTTCTCTTAACCTTCACTTTATCTGGAGATAACTCTTCTGATAAATAGTCTCTAAAGCGATAAATATCTGGAGTCTGAAATCCCTTTTGCAATTCAATTAATACTTCATGAGGATTCACAGATTCACCAGTTTCACTAACATCGTAAACTGTTGCCTTAAAATCCAAATGATAAAGTATTAATTTATCTTTAGGTTCACGATTTTTTGTAATCACTCTAACCGATGAACGAGACTCCATTCTTACATTAGTTACCTTTCTCTCTAATATCACAGATATAAAATCCGTTGCAATATCTATATCCTCCATCAAATATTTGAAAACAGTATCGTATAATGGATTTGCTATTTTTGACATATTATTCCTCCTGTAATGTTATTCTAAATGTGACAATGCTTGCTGCCCTAATGGATAAACATTAAAACCTATTTCATACAGTTTTTTATGATCTAATATATTTCGTCCATCAAATATAAAAGCTGGTTTTTCCATAGAATCAAATATTTTTTTATAATCATAATCTTTAAACTCATTCCATTCTGTAATAATAGCAATTGCATGAGCACCTTTAGCAGCTTCATAAGGACATTTTATAAGTTCATAATCACCCTCAATACCATCTAAATCTTTTGCTGCATTTTCTAAAGCTTCTGGGTCTGAAATTGCGAGTTGTGCATGTTCTTCTAATAACATTTTGCTAATATACTTTGCAGGTGCTTCGCGTGTATCTCCTGTATCTGCTTTAAATGCAAACCCAAATAATGTTACCTTCTTTCCTGCAACTGTATTAAACATTTTGCGTATCATTCTTTTGACAAATCTTGATTCTTGATAATTATTAATATCAACAACACTTTCCCAATACTTTGCAACTTCTGGAAGATTATAGTATTCGCAAAGATATGTTAAGTTAAGAATATCTTTTTGAAAACACGAACCGCCAAATCCAACGCCAGCTTTTAAGAATTTTGCTCCGATTCTAGAATCTAGTCCAATCGCCTCTGATACATCTACAATATTTGCATCTGTCTTTTCACAAATAGCAGAAATACTATTGATAGATGATATTCTTTGTGCTAACATTGCATTTGCAACAAGTTTTGATAATTCACTACTCCAAACATTTGTTGTTTTAATTCTCTCTTTTGGAACCCAGCAAGAGTATAAATCTACAATTCTTTGCAATGCTATTTGTCCAGACTCATCTTCCATAGCTCCAATTAAAACTCTGTCAGGAGTATTTAAATCATCAATAGCCGTTCCTTCAGCCATAAATTCAGGATTTGATATAACATCAAAATTCAAACCTTTATCATTTGATTGTAAAATACGGTGCATAGCCTCTGCTGTTCTAACTGGCAAAGTGCTTTTTTCAATTACTATTTTATCATCTTCTGAATGTTCAACGATTGATCTAGCTGTAGCTTCCCAGTATTGTAAATTCGCAGCTTTCCCAGCTCCTTCGCCAAATGTTTTTGTTGGTGTATTTACACTTACAAAAATAATGCTAGCTTCTTTTATCGCAGCAAATACATCTGATGTAAAAAATAAATTTTTCCCACGAGCTCGTTTTACAACGCTCTCTAATCCAGGTTCATAAATAGGTAAAGTTTCAGAATTCCAACCATCAATTCTTTCTTGATTAATATCTGCTACAATAACTTTATACTCTGGACATTTATCCGCAATAACAGCCATTGTTGGACCTCCAACATACCCTGCTCCAATACATAAAATTGTTTTTTCTTTTTTAAACATCTTTTCTCCTTTTTTTATATTAATTTTTAATTTAAACTGCTAACTGCTAACTGCTAACTGCAATCACATTCCCCATATTTTTATTTCATAACCGTTTTCATTTTTTAGTTCAGTAAAAATTTTATCTTTCCAATCTA
>JAOZMT010000155.1 GCA_029934175.1 Victivallales bacterium
GCAAGTTTTATTGCTTGTTTACTCTAAAATTGAACCCCGAAATGTTAGTTAATAGCCTATATATTTCTATTTGTCATTATAATTTATTCCTATTTTTATTTATAATTTCTACTGCTTTATTAATGGAAATTAAACTTCGCTTTTCTAGTTCAGGAATAATTTTAATTAATTGTTCTTTTATAATTGTTTTTTTTATAAAAAAAGAATCAATCAAAGGTATTATTTCAGAAATAGATACTTCACCCATATCCATATTTATATAGCATTCTTGAATTTCACATAATCCAGCAAGTCCTTCTAATTTTGTTCTTTGATATATTCCACTTGCAATTCCTAAAAAAGGAGTAAATCCACCAGCGGCAAAGACACAAAAATGATAACGACTTCCTATTGCACAATCAACATAAGATAAAAACCCTTTTAATTGACTTGCTGAATATTCTTTATTTATACAAATTGCTTTTGATATATTTTTCATCTGATTATGTATTTTTTTATGTAGCGGTCTGTCATCGACAGAATCAGAATAGTCTGTCGGTAAAAAACAAATTTTAGCATTATATTTTTCAATAATATAATCCGCCATTTGCGACATCAGGACACATTCTTTATCTAAATTATTTTCTTTACCTAAATTTGTAAATTGAGAAAGGGATCCTTTCATATTCATAGCTATAATCAACTTAGAATCATCTTTTTCCCAAAACTCAGGGTGATCATTTTGCTGTATTTGAATTAATTCCTGTTTATTTATATATGGTAATGTTATTGAATCATCTGCTGTATTTAGCATAATGGGATTTTTAACGCCTATTGCTTGTAATCTCTTTATTGATTTCCCATTATCGCGAAATGTTATTAAATCCACATAATTTAAGCAAAATGCTACATAAGTTGAATCGATTCGTCTTAAAAAAGGCCCCATTGTTTGACCAGATATAATAATAGGTTTCTGTAATATTTTTGCAGCCAGATAAATAGAACATTTTTTATACAATTCAGACGGCATAATGCTATTGATATTTCCACCTCCAACATTAAAAAGTAAATCGCAAGTTTCTAATTCGTCAAAAAAAATATCTGCTGACTTCCAAGTCTTTATTTTTTTTCCTTTTCGTCGTAAATGTGCTGCATTTAAAAATTGAATAGTCCGTGAATAAAGTTTTTTTTTCTCTTGTTGATCATCAAAATTATTAAGGCCTAATTCTCTTAAATCGTAAATAGCTCTCTCTTTATGAAATTTATTAGTATCATTTGGCAAAGGAGATAACATAACAATGTCAAGTTTTTTTACTCTTTTTCTCAAATTAATGATATCAGCCATAGGCATTGATTCATCTCCTATGTCACTCCAACCGTAACCTCCCATTATCATTATTTTACCTTGTTTCATATTATCTCCATTTTCTTTTTAAAATTTTCATAGCAAATATCTCAATACCTTTATTTATTAATATTAAAACATTTAAATAAATATAATTTCCTGATACAGAACTTAATATCACTCTGAAAAATTCAGGTAGTGCATTAAATATTTCATTTTTTTTAATTGATTTTTGAGTATCATACAAATTGACATATTTCGGATTTATTCCAAGAAAAAATCTCCAAATTTTCATTCGAGGAATAACATTAGCTTTATATTCAATATCTTGACTATTCACAACATCAGATATTTTTATTTCTGATAAATATATTTTTTTTTCTGTTTTAAGTTTTTTAACAATTTGCTCTGCGTTATGTGTTCTACATAAAATCATTGTTGATCCGTCTTTATGCCTAGCATATTGTGTCCAATTATCAGCAAAAGATATATCTGATAATATACCACTATGATCTGGACAAAGCCAACATCTAACTGGTTTAAAAAACTTCATGAAATTATACCCCCAATAATTACTATCAAGGTGATTTAAGTAATGTTCTGTAGAATCGTTCATAGTGACATGAAATTTTCCTGGATGCCCACTTCCTCTATATTCAATATTTTTTACATTTTTGATGGGCAACCCTAATTTGTGAACCAAATAATTTGTTGCATTAGCATTTGGCATACGGCTACAAAACAAAGATATTAGAAAAGGAATTTTTGTTTTTAATTCAGATGTATTTTGTTGTATTTTCCTCAGACCTGCAATTTGACAAGGCAACCCAACAAAAGCAAATGTGCCACTCTCTTTAATAATGTTTTTAAAAATAGAACATGAAGGGATTGGATAATATTTTGATTTTTGAGCATCTATAATTTCTTTTCTATTTCGTGCTATAAAAGTTTCAAATCCAAATTTCTCACCATTTGTATTTTGAACAGTAATAATTCCACTAACAATATTATTTTCTATTAATTGGATTAAGTATTCTGTTAGTAATCCTCCAGAAGATGAATTATATAGTATCTCTTTATTAAGAGAATAACCAACAAAAGCAGACATTGAATAACCTAAGTATTTATTATATATTCCTTCAAAATTATTAGGAGTCAAACCTTCAAAGTCAATTGTATATCCAGGGCAAACACTAAGGCATTTCTTGCATAATACACATTTTTTTTTATCTATAATAGGTTTTAATAAACCACGCTTATTATCAATTACAAAGTTTATTGCATCTGATAAACACACCGCTTTACATGTTCCACAGCCTGAACAGAGGTTTCTTTTGTAAATTTTTGCAATATTATAGATCCTATACCTCTGTTTTATATAATTTTATTATTTCTATATCTTGGAAGAGCTCTCTACATCGTTCATCAAATACATTTGGATATGTATCGGTAGACAAAATAATAATATCAGAATCAATAAAGTTAATCGCATTTGGCGAAATTACTTCAACTCCATCTATTTTTATATCCACCATATTATCATCAAGAATATATCGTGGGAAATCTAATTTGTTTTTTCGTAAAATTTCCAATAAAAATTTTGTATGACTTCCTCCTCCAAACAAAATAATACTTTTATTCTCTACTCTAGTTAGATTATACCATGTTTTACAAATATATTTTACCAATGGCTCTTTGTCTAAATCTTTTTTAAAATCACATAAAAGTTTATAACACTTTTCTTTTTCTTCATTGCTCATTCTACCTTTCCATTGAGGAATATCTGAATTTTTATCAAACCAAGAAAAATTTTCGGGTAAAAGATTTTGCTCTATTGCATTTCGTTCCATTTCTGTCCCTGGTAATATCAACGCAGCTCCAAAACTTATTGTGTATAAATATGGTTTTAATTCATAAAGAAGTTTCATCGTTTCTTGAAAATCTGAAAAAGTTTCTTTAGGTAATCCATACATAACAAAAACAAGACTTCTAATTCCAAGTTTTTTACTATTTATTGCAAAATCTTTTAATTTTGTCAAATCAAGACGCTTTTTTATTTCTTTTAATACATGAGGTGCTCCTGATTCTAATGCAAAATCAATACTAATACACCCTGAATCTACCATTTTTTTTAATAAAAAAAGCGAGCAATCTGATCTTGTTTCACAGTACCAAACAATACCATTACAATGTTTTTTTATTGCATCACACAATTTCTCTGAATACTTCTCTCTTAATGTAAATGTGGGATCAACCATCCAAAAAACATTAGTCTTAAATATTTTACGCTTAATATTTATTTCTTCAATAATAGATGTTATCTCTCTAGAACGAAATCTCCCATTACTATTATTAAAACAGAAAGTACACTTCTCAGTACATCCTCGTGCAATTAAAATAGGGATAGCTTTAATCCCTTCTTTTTCATAATTTTTTAAATCTACAAATGGAGAATAAAGATTATTATTGTTTTCTAATAATGTATAATCTATTACTGCTTCATCTCTATTCATTGGCTCGCGTGCAATGTTCTTACATATTTGATTAGAAGCATTTCGATAAGTAATTCCTTTAATCATAGATAATTCGGTTTCTTTTTTTACTAATTCTAGTAAAGTTTTTTCTCCTTCTCCATTAACAACAATATCAACATCTAATAAATTTTCAAGGCATTCTTTTGATGTGGCTGTAAAAAATGGTCATCCGACAATAACAACAGTATTTGGAGCATATTTTTTTATCCCATAAATATATTCATATAAAGAACTTCGCTCAAATGGACTTCCTGTAAAAGCTATAATTTTAGGATTCTCTTTTTGTATAAGTTTCTTAAAGTTTTTTGGGCTTAATTTCATTGGTTTTACATCTATTATCTTAGACGGTATATTATTTTTTTTCAAATAACTTTGAAGATATAATAAACTTATAGGATAAAAATAATGAACTCCTTTTTTAGTATCCCATCCTCCTGTAGGATTAACTAAAAAGATATCATTCTCTTTATATAATATCATAACGAACTCCTTTTTTATGATGTTAAATTAAATAATTTTAATTCTTTATTTATTACTTCTTTTTCAACTAGGTTTTTTTTAAGCAAGTCTGAAAGCAAATCTGGAATGACTATCTTGTTTTTTTTATTTTGTAAAACTCTTGTATTATAAACATTTGACCAGAAGTCATATAATGAATAATATATATACCATGATCTACAAGAATTTTCTTGTAATGTAAAATTCATGTCATGAGTTATTAAGCTTTTATATAAACGACATACTCTATGTTCACTTTTGTTTAGTATATTTAAAGATTCTTTTTTTTCCCCAATATATCTTAAAGTTCTTGCATATTCTAAAATATCAATGTGCGGAATTACAGATGTTTTTATATCATTTTTCTGAAAATTATCTTGATGTTCGCTAAGACATTTCTCCCATTCCCCATTGCTTCTATAAGTAATAGCTAACTGAGTTAAATTATGAATAAAATATACGGACTTAAATTCTAAAGATTTTTTCCTATAATATATTGATTTTTCAAAATACCCTTTGACATAATAAAGAGACGCTAATTCTCTTGTATTATCTTCTGTATAATCGTTCCGCTTAATATGTTGAAATAGTAAATTTTCTGCAATATCAAATTCTCCAGTACTTCGCTTTAAAATGATCTCCCAAAAGTCATTACTAATGTTTACTGATGAATAAAAATGTTGTTGTTCTACTATATTTTCAGCTTCTTTAAACATTCTGAGCCAAATAAAAAGAATAAGTAAATAACGACTCAAATTTTCATTTTTACATTGAGAATAATCTATTTTTTTAACAAGTTCTTTTATAACAGCTACATTACCACTTTTTAGTGAATTAAACAAAAATATAATAGTTTGCATATTCAAAGGAATAAAATTTATGTTATTTTTACAATATTCAACAAGAAATTCTTTTTTATTATTATATCTTGAATAATTTTGGACAGAATTATACAAATATTCAATATTGCTTATGCTTTTTAAACTAAGATTAATATTTTCTCGACAAGATTTATCCTGCAAGAGATCTAAACTTACATTTTGAATATCATCTGCAATTGCAGTATTATTTATTTTGGATAGTATTTCGTTTGGATTCATTTTTTGTTTTGTCCACTAATTTTACTAATTAAACACTAATAAGATAAGAGTATTGTTTATCAACGAACACATTGTGTCCACATGCCCTGCTACGCAGATCGTTCGAGTGCTCACTCATAACATTTTAAATTAATCGAATTATTTGTTAGTAGTTTGAATTTAAAGTATTTAAATAGGTAACTTGAATTTTATTTGTTTTAATTCTTTTATCATTTGTTAGAAAACAATTGCAATGTTCAGTAATAGCCGTTGCTAGATGTATTGCATCTGGCAGTTTTAGAAATTTATTTTGACCTCTAATTTCAGCAGCATTTATTAAAACATTTCTATTTATTGCTTTTACATTAAGATAAAAAGAACTTTGGATATATTGTTTATAT
>JAOZMT010000156.1:0-1694 GCA_029934175.1 Victivallales bacterium
AAAATCCAGTAATTTCTATTTTCCTTGCTTACGGCTCGTGTGCTTAGAGCCTTAGAATGTAGTTATATTCTCTTGAATAAAAAATTAAATGAAAATCGAGGCTAATATTTGAACTATTATAGTCATTAAAATAAGAGCAACAGGATATGCAACCGCATAACTTGTTATAGGTTTAATAGAATCAGTTTTTGATGTTATTGCACCGAGGGCAGGGGTTGAAGTCATTCCTCCACATACACCACCTAAAGCTTCTAATAAATTTATTTTTAGAAATTTATAGGCAATTATAAACGAAATAAACATTGGAACAAGTGTTAATATCATACCGTAAGCAAATAATGCGATACCATGTTCTTGTAAAACAGGAACTAATCGTCCTCCAGCTTTTACTCCAGCGTTAGCTAAAAATAAAATCAGACCTAAAGTTTGCACAAAATTTCTAGCTGCTACAGGGAATTGTCCAGTTTTTTTGAAATAACTCATTAACAAAGCAACAAATAATGGTCCACCAGCAAGTCCAAGCATTATAGTTTTGCCGCCTGGCAATGGTATCGGTAATTTTCCTATCAAAATTCCTAGAATTAAAGCAATGCTAAGTTTTAAAATATCAGTTTGTTCTAAGACACTAGCTTTATGGGCTATAAATTGAGAAAATTTATTTATAGACTCTTTTGAACCTGCAACTGTTAGCAAATCATTTTTTCTAAGAACTTCTATATTGCTAGGTATGAATGTTTCACCTAATCTGCATATTCGTGTAACAACAATTCCAAAGTTTTTAATAATATCAATTTCTGATATATTTTGTCCTATCACTTTCGGAGATGTAACAACTAATTCTGCTCGCTCTTGCTCAACATCAATAATATAATCTTGATGTGATTTTTCTCCTAATAAAGTAACTATTGTTTTTAAATCATTCTTTTTACCAACTATCAACAAGCAGGCATCTTGTTCTATTATATAATCATATTTAATTGTTAATATCTTTTCATCTTTTATAATTCTTGAGACAACACACTTACCAGAGTGTAAAAAGTCCAATTCTCTAATAGGTTTACCGATAACAGATTGCTTTGTTACTTGAACCACAATTCGTTCTATTTCTTCTCCTTTTACAGTAGGTGCATCTTTGTCTTCAATATCATTTAAATCTTTTTTCAAAATCTTAGGTAATAATTGCACAAATAGCACAACTCCAATGACTCCAAAAGGATATGCAATACCATATCCTACTGGAACTAAATCACCATAATTTTTTAAAGAATCAATTCCTGATGCTAAGGCTGGCGTGCTTGTTAAAGCTCCTGCAAAAAGACCAATAGCTAAATCTAAAGGAATATCAAATATTTTTATTATACCAGCCGTTAAAACTGCACCAATCGCAACTGTTAAAGCACTCAATTTAGCTAATACAACTCCTTGAGAAGCAAATGATTTAAAAAAACTAGGACCAGCACTTATACCAACACAATATATAAATAATATCAAACCAAACGATCCAATGCCATTAGGAATAGATAAGTTAAAATGTCCAAAAAGCAAAGCTACAAATAAAACTCCAGCTGTCCCAAGAGACAATCCACAAATAGACATTTCTCCCAATAATAGCCCAAGAGCTAAAATAAGAAAAAGTATCATTAACTTATTTTTTAAAATAGATTTAATAAATGTTGGTTTTGCGACTTGTGCAG
>JAOZMT010000156.1:1794-5835 GCA_029934175.1 Victivallales bacterium
TGCGACTTGTGCAAAAAATATTATTACCGCAAAATATTTTTTTAAAACCTTCATATTCTCTTTATTTTCGGTCTTTTTTGTATACTGGTTTATTTTTACTGAAAATAATAGAATATTGGAAAAGTATTTTTTCATTCACATCATAAATTGTAAACATATTCCAAGGTTTATCTAATTCAATTTCTGAAATCATAAAGGAATATGAACTACTTTTTATGTTTTTAGGAATCGCAAATTGGTATGTTTTTCCACTAGTACTACTGCTCGTTTCTGTTACTTTGGTTTGCTCTTCTGTGTAATTTTTGTGTCTAATCTGTGTGTATTTCCAGTTTAATCTGTTAAATGATAGTGTTTTGTTTTTAGTTAGTTTTATTGTTTTGAAATTCTCATCAAGAATAAATGAAAAAAGATATTCCTTTGCTTTTTCTTTAGACCAATTGTTTTTCACTTCTCCTTTATCATTAATATATCTGATATTTATATAAACATCTTCTTCAAACTTAAATTCATAATTAAACCCTTTTATAGATAGATAATCCATTAATTGTTTAGTTGATAAATCTTTTGATTTTATTGTTCCTATATCACTACCAAAGAGTGGTAATGTTAATAGAGAAAACATTATTAATAATCTTTTCATTTGTTTTCTTATATTTTATTAATATTTTTCATTCCAAGACTTTATAGCAGCAAGAAATTGAGGTAAAACAGTATTCGCCTTTGCGTTTCCTATTCCTTTTAGCTTCATAGCTTCCGCCTTTGTTAAAGGTTGGTTATCTGCTAATAATTTTAAAGTTTCATTATTAAAAACTCTGTAAATTGGAATGTTTTTAGAATCTGCAATTTTATTTCTTACTTCTCGTAACTCCTCATATAAATCATCTTTTATTTCAGATTGAATGGGTTCTTCTATCTTTGCCTTTTTAGCAACTCTTTTAATTTTTGCTTGTTTCGCAACTTTTTTTTGAGGAAAATCAAGAATTATATCTTCATTATTAAATAAACAACGATGTCCCTTTTGAGATATTTGCATACACGGATATTCTGGATTGCCACAAACTTCTGTATAACCTAACTGTTCTAGCTTTTTTATTAAATTTGTTATATCGTAAGGTTTTATATAATTTAATTTTGCATAGTTCGCTAAATTATTTAGCCCATAATTAACAATTTTTTCATCTGTCGAGCCAGATAATACTTGTGAAATTTTGCCAATACCAAACCTTCCTTGCATTTCTAAAGTCGTTTCAAGGACTATTTTTATAACATTTGCTTCATCTTCATTCGCAACTCGCTCTACACCTTTTATTTTTTTATTAGTGCATAAATCGCAAGTTCCACAACGATAATTTTTGACATCTTCTCCAAAATATGAAATTAAAGTTTTTTGCCTACAAGATAATGAATTTGCATATAAATTTACTTCCTTTAACCTTTGTTCCTCGAATTTAAGTTTTGCACTAATTACTTCAAAATCAATCTCATCTAAACTAGACTCTTTTCTTAAAACTTTAGTCGTTCTCCCTGAAAATGGAGGCTCCCAAATTATAATATCCTTTTTTAAGGCATTGATAACTCGCTTTGTCTGATCAATTGTCAATTCTGCGATTTGTGCAAATTCAGCATAATTGCATTGTAATCTACTTAAATTAGATGCTTTTAACCTAGCAACCATTCTACTTATAAATTTTGCTCTTTGTGTTTTTTCTTGACTATGCTCTTGTGCTAAGATATTTAAATCGCCAGTAAAAGAAAGTTCTCCTTTATTTTGTGTTTTATACCCTCGTTCTATATAATTATGTTTTTCTAAAATAGCCATCGATGCACTTATTGACATATCTGATTTTAAGTCTAATCGCTCAGCTATTTCACTTGCTTTTACTTCCAATACATCTGCTTCTGTATTATCACTGATATGAACAAGTTCATTGTAAGTTCGAGTGATGATTTCTTCTGATGGGTTACTCATTTTTATAAAATAATCTTGAACATGCGTGTCACTAAATGAATATAAAAGAATACAATCAGAAGGTTTTCCATCTCTACCTGCTCTACCTGCCTCTTGATAATATGCTTCAAGTGTTCCAGGTATATTAAAATGTATAACTTGCCGAACATCAGGTCTATCAATCCCCATTCCAAAAGCATTTGTAGCAACTAATACTGGAGAAGGGTCATTCATAAATTTATCTTGTGCAGTGTGTCTAGCCTTATCACTTAAACCTGCGTGATATGCAATACATTTTGTTTGTTCTGCTATTTTTTCAACTTTAGCTCGTGTAGAAGCATAAATAATAGTTGCTTTTTTATCTTTAAGTAAGTTCGATAAAATATCTAATTTTTCTTCATCAGTTGGAGTCTTAGCAACAGAAAAAGCAAGGTTAGGTCGTTGAAAACCACCAACAAAGATTTCCATATTATCGCGTATTAAGATTTTTTTAATATCATCTTGGACTTGTTGAGTTGCAGTTGCAGTAAATGCACAAATTTGTGGAATTTGTGTTTGTAAAATAAATTTGCCTAGTCTGCTGTATGCAGGTCTAAAGTCATGTCCCCATTGACTAATACAATGAGCTTCATCTACAACAAGCATAGATGGAGGATTATTGTTAATTAAATTTTTGAAAGTGTTCATATTGAATCTCTCAGGTGCAATATATAGAAGTTTTATTAAACCACATTCCACGGCAGATAAGACTTCTTGTTGTTCATTAGTTGGCATAGTGCTATTTATAAAAGCAGCTGATATATTTTTATTTCTTAAAGCATCAACTTGGTCTTTCATTAAAGATATTAAAGGAGAAACGACAATTCCATAACCAGGTTTTAAAAGAATAGGTAACTGATAACATATAGACTTACCTGCTCCAGTTGGCATAACAACGCACATATCTTTGCCCGATAAAATATCGTTGACAACCGTTTCTTGTTGTCCTAAAAAATTATCATAATTAAATAATCTTTTTAGTTCACTTTTGGCATTATACATTGATAAGATTAATTTGCGAGTTGACTTATTAAGTCTATTAATATTTTAGTATCTGGTTTAGCCACACAATCGTCTGCTCCAACACTTTTAGCTTTTTTTCTCATTTGGTCTGTTACTAATGATGAAAATAATAAAACAGGAACTGTTTTTAAAATATTATCATCCTTGATTTGTTTGCAAAGTGTTAAACCATCCATATTAGGCATTTCAATATCAGAAACCATAAGATTTATATAATTGTTTATAGAAGAGCCTTCAGATATTGTTTTTTCTTTAAGTTCTTGTAGATTTTCCCACGCATCTAGCCCGTTTGTAAAAACTGTTAAAGAATTAAAACCAGCATCGTGTAAATTTTTAGTCATAGCTTCTCTAATAAAAGTTGAATCCTCTGCAAAATATAATTTTATTTCAGAATTATTCTTTTTAGATTGGCTTGAGATTTCCTTTGCATTAAAATTAGCATTAACAGAATGGCTAGGGTTTATTTCACTTAATATTTTTTCAAGATCTAAAATTAAAACTTCTTTATTATCTATAGTGATCGTTCCAATACTAGATGAGCTTTCTCCTGAAAAAATATTATCCATAGAGCTTAAATTATCCCAAGAAATACGGTGTATTCTATTTACGCCATCAATTAAAAATCCAGTTACTGTATTATTAAATTCTGTCACAAGAATTAATGGTCTTTCAATATGTTCTTTTTGTTCTTTTCCTAGAGTCACAGCAAGATCAATTAATCCAATGATTTCCCCTCTAATAGAATAAGTCCCTTTTATCTCAGATTTACTATTTGGAATTTCTGTTAAACAGGTTTCATCAAATTGTATGATTTGTCGAACTTTTGCGACATTTATACCAAAACTCTGTTGTCCAACATAGAATTCAATAATTTCAACTTCATTCGTTCCACTTTCAAGAAGTATACTTTTACTCATTTTTTATCTCCAATTTTTAATTTTAATACTTGCTATTATCGTATATATTCAGTAATCCCAATTTTACCACAAAGTAGACGAAGTTTTTCGCAAAGAACACAAAGGTTTTCTTTG
>JAOZMT010000157.1 GCA_029934175.1 Victivallales bacterium
AACTTTGTTTCCTCTGTGGTTAACTATAATTTAATGTAGTTCACTGAATATATACAATAATTTTAAAGTATCTGCTTGGTTACTAATTTTTTAAATTTTTCACCACGCTCTTTATAGTTTTTAAATTGATCCATACTGGCACAACCTGGAGATAATAAGATTATATCATTTGGACTAGAAGATTTAATTGCTGCACAAGTCGCAATTTCTAAATTATTGCATAAGTCGCAAGTTATATGATTGGAAATAGTATCCTTTATTTTTTCTTGTGATTCTCCTATGAGAAATGCTATCTTTATCTTATTTTTAATAGATAATAATATTTCAAAATCCATATCTTTATCCAAACCTCCTAATATTAATAATACATTTTTAGATGTTGCAATGGCATTTACTGCCACAAGAACAGAATCGGGATTCGTTGCTTTTGAGTCATTGTAAAATGATATATTATCTTTAGTTTTTCCTAGAAACTCTAATCGATGTTCTGAAGCTTTAAATGATTTTATTGCAATGCGTAACTTATCAATATTGATTTTTCTAAGATTTACAGCTCTATGAATTAAAGCTAATCCTGCAAGGATATTTTCATAATTATGATTGCCTACTAATTGAATCTTTGCTGTGCTTATAATTTGCATATTTTCAAAGTAAATATTATTTTTATCAATATAAAAATCTGCTTTTTCATAAGCTGAAAAAGAAGTGGAATTTTCATATTCACTATTAATTAAATTTGTATTTAAGATACAGTCTTTAATATTTGCGACTTGTGCAAATATAGAAAATTTTAATTTTGCATAGTTCGCAAAAGATTTATGTCTATCGATATGATCACTTGTAATATTTAATACTCCTGCTACTATAGGTTTGAATGATTTCACTGTTTCTAATTGAAAGGAACTTACCTCAACAACTATAAAATCAAAATTTTCACTCAAAGCCACTTCACTTAATGGAACACCGATATTTCCTGCATAAATCGCAGAATATCCTAAACAATTCAAACTGTGTGTTACAAATTCCACAGTTGTCGTTTTCCCATTTGTCCCAGTTATTGCAATTATTTTTGCCTTGCAATATCGTGATGCAAATTCCAATTCTCCAATTACTTCAATCTTTGACTCTTTTGCGAGTTGTGCAATTGGCGATGTAGGAGGTATTCCAGGGCTTATTACTATTAAATCATAGTTCGATTTATTGAAATTTGGAAGTTCGCCATAACCATCAGCAAATATAGAATTAAATATATCCAATTTATTTGCGAGTTGTGCAACAGCTATTCCACTTCTTCCATTTCCGAGTATTGCTATTTTTTTTATTTTTTTTTCCATTATTAAATCCTTTTTTTAAGGTTAAGATAATATTTTTTTTAGAAAAATCAAGTGATTGATGAACTTTTGTCTATATAAAATCAATAAATATAATTATTTAGACATAAAAAGGTGAAAATTTATTTAAATTAGGTTGTCCTAAGTGCATTGTATTGTTATAGAAATATGAATATTTTTATCAAAAAAGATTGATTTTTTTTAAATAATAACTATATTACTTTTAAAACAAAATACACTTATTTTTATCGGAGGATAAAAAATTAAAAAAGAAACAATACAATATTCAAATTATAATGAATTAAGTGAAGTTGCCGTTCGATTTGATTGTGAAATAGAATATAGCAGTTTTGTTAAAGATAAAGAATTTGACATTGATAAAAATATCAAAAATGATATTGTTGACAATTTCAAAGATTTAACAAGTCATCAGAATGAATATGTTATTTGCGAAAGGTTAATTTCTCCAATAATAACACGCATTTCTAAAAAAAATAATTTAAAGTTGTGGTCTCATACTAGATATGATGTAAGACCTAACGACGAATTAGAATTTATAGGAACTCCTGATTATTTATGGGGTATTCCTGCTGTTAGAGGCGCTAGTATATTTTCCAAAACAGTTGCATGTTTAGGAGAAGCAAAAAAGGATAAATTTGAAGAAGGCTGGGGACAAGTTGGTGCTGAAATGATTGCAACTCAATACCATAATAATAATTTTGAACTACCTGTTTTTGGATTGGTCTCAAATGGAAAAAAATGGGAGTTTGGGAAGTTGATAAATAAAACTTTTATAATAGATGAAATAGGATATGAAATGCCTGCTAAAATTAATAAAGTTTTAAATTGCCTTAATTGGTTTCTTTGCGAAGTTCGCAAAAATGCTGATATTTTAGAAGAAATTATTAAAAAAGAAAAAGAATTAAAGAAAAGTGGATTATAAAATGGCTGAAAAATTAAAAAAAGAAGTTGAAACAATACAATATTCAAATTATAATGAATTAAGTGAAGTTGCAATGCGTTTTGGTTGTTCTATTAAAAAAGATAATTTTATTGGGTCAAAGGAGTTTAATATTTCTGATGAGTTAAAAAAAAATCTTTTAGATGATTTTAATGATGATTTAAATTTTAAAAATGAGTTTGTTATATGTGAACGACTTATATCACCAATAATATCTTTAATTTCAAAGCATAATAACTTGAAGTTGTGGTCGCACACTAAGTTTAATGTAACTGTTGATGACACTTTAGAATTTTCTGGTAGTCCTGATTATCTATGGGCTATACCTGCTGTCGAAGGTGGAACTATTTTTACAAAAACAATAGCTTGTTTAGCTGAAGCTAAACAAGATAATTTTACAAAAGGCTGGGCTCAAGTTGGAGCTGAAATGGTAGCAACTCAATATTATAATAATAATTTTGAATTACCTGTTTTTGGATTGGTTAGCAATGGCACAAGTTGGGAATTTGGGAAACTAGTTGAAAAGACATTTATTATAGATAAACTAGGATGCGAAATGCCAGCTAAATCAGAAAGTGTATTTAATTCTTTAAATTGGTTTTTATGTGAAGTTCGCAAAAATGCTGATATTTTATTAGAAATTGAAGCAAAAAATACAAAGAGGAAATGATTAAAATGGGATATGCTAACTTTAAAACAATAAGTCATGTGGCTGAAAAGTTTAATTGTGATGTTATATACAAAGATTTTGTTAAACAAAAGGAATTTATATGTGATGAATGGCTTTTGAAATACATTAATAAAAATCTTAATGATAGATTATCTTATGCTAGTGAAGCATCAATTTGTGAAACTATTATTAGACCTATAATATCAACGGTTGCAGAAGAAAATAAATTGCCAGTTTGGTCGCATGTTTTATTTGATGTTGATAAAGAATTAGATTTAACTGGAACTCCTGATTATCTTTTAGCTCCAGGGCTTCCTGGGAATGCTACATTTAAATTGCCGATTGTGTGCTTAGGAGAAGCTAAAAAAGATGACTTTGAAGCTGGTTGGGGACAAACAGCAGCTGAAATGAAAGCTGCTCAAATTAAAAATAATAATGAAGATATTCCAATTCTAGGATTAGTTACAAATGGAAAGGCTTGGGAATTTGGAAAGTTTGAAGATAATATCTTTACAATTGAATCAAAGTCTTTTACAACTAATCATTTGGATGAAATTTTTAATGTTTTAAATTGGATGTTCTGCATAGCTCGCAAAAATGCTGATATCTTATTAGAAATTGAAGCAAAAGAGCAAGAAAATGCCTGATAACATTCTAAAAGAAGAAAAAATAGTCGAAAAGTTGCAATATTCAAGCTTTAATAATTTAAGTGAAGTTGCAGAGAGATTTGATTGTGAAATAGAATACGGTCATTTTGTAAAAGAGAAAAATTTTGAAATAGCTGAAAATATTAAAGAAAATATTATAATGAATTTTAATGATAGAACTAGTCATCAAAATGAATATGTTATTTGTGAAAGGTTAATTTCGCCTATTTTAACTCTTATTTCTCAAAGAAACAATTTAATTTTATGGTCTCATTGTAAATATGATGTTAAAGTTGATGATGAATTAGAATTTACAGGTTCGCCTGATTATTTATGGGGAATTCCTATTGTTAGAGGTGGATGGAATTTTTCTAAAACAGTTGCATGTTTAGGTGAAGCTAAAAAGGATAAATTTGAAGAAGGTTGGGGGCAAGTTGGAGCTGAAATGATTGCAACTCAATATTATAATAATAATTTTGAACTACCTGTTTTTGGATTAGTTTCAAATGGAAAAAAATGGGAGTTTGGAAAATTAGTAAAAAAAACTTTTATAATAGATGAAATAGGAAATGAAATGCCAGTTAAAATAGAAAATGTTTTAGATTCATTGAATTGGTTTTTAGGTGAAGTCCGAAAAAATGTTGATATATTAGAAGAAGTTATTAAAAAAGAAAAAATGTTAAAAAAAAGTATTAAATAAATAAATAAATTAAGTTAATTTAAATAAATAACAAACAAAACAAAGGAGTTATTATGTCTGATTGTTGTGAGTGCGGTTGTGATACTGCAAAGAAAGAAGACTTGATCTCAATGTTTCCAGAGAAGAAAGAATCTTTGGTTAAATACATTGAAAGTCTTGATTTAGGAAAGGATGTTGATAAAAATCGTGGATTTTTAATTCAAACCCTGCATAAAGCGCAAGAAATTTTCACTTACCTACCAGAAGTTGTTCAACTTTTTGTAGCAGCGAAATTAGGATTGCATGTTTCAGAAGTGTATGGAGTGATTAGTTTTTATTCTTATTTCACTGACAAACCTGTTGGGGAATTCAAAATCAATGTTTGCACAGGAACAGCTTGTTTTGTAAAAGGAGCAGGAAAAATCTTAGCAGAGCTTGAAAGATTTATAGGAATAAAAGAGGGCGAAACTTCAAAAGATATGAAATATTCTCTTGGTGGATTGCGTTGTGTTGGAGCATGTAGTTTAGCTCCTGTTGTTATGGTTAATGATAAAGTTTACGGTAATGTTACTACTAAAATGGTAGCCGACATTATTGCTGACTGCAAATAGGAGATATAATGATTGATTCAATTGATAAATTAAATGCATTTGCGAAAGATGCAAAAGATGCTAGTGCTGCAGGAGCTAAAACTAAAATTGTAGTTTCTTTAGGAACATGTGGTATTGCAGCTGGTGGAAAACCTGTTTTTGAAGCTTTAAAAACTGAAGTTGAAAAACAAGGTAAATCTGGAGCTATTGAAATTGCTGATACTGGTTGTATGGGATTATGCCATAGTGAACCTACTATTGAAGTAATTGATAAAGCTACTGGAGAAAGTAAAATTTACGGAAATTTAAAAGAAAAACACGCAGCTGCTATTATTGAAGGTGAACTTGGAACAGTTGCTGGTTTAACGCCAATCGAAAGAACTTGGTATTATCCTGAAGAAGAAAAAAATACAAATAATGCTCTTCAAGCTAAAATTGTTTTGAAAAACAGTGGTAGAATTGACCCTGAAAAAATTGAAGATTATATTGTTAATGATGGATATCAAGGTTTAGGAAAAGCATTATTTTCAACTCCAGACGATGTTCGTTCTACAGTTGAAATATCTGGTCTTCGTGGTCGTGGAGGAGGAGGATTTCCTACTGGTTTAAAGTGGAAATTTGCTGCTGCTCAACCTAAAGGCGAAAAATTCGTTGTCTGTAATGCAGATGAAGGTGATCCAGGTGCTTTTATGGATCGTGCTGTTTTAGAAGGTGACCCTCATGCAGTTTTAGAAGCAATGACTATTACTGGTTTTGCGATTGGTGCAAGTCAAGGTGTTATCTATATTCGTGCAGAATATCCATTAGCTATTCACAGATTAGAAGTCGCAATTGCTCAATCTAAAGAACAAGGTTTTTTAGGAAAAAATATATTGGGTTCTGGATTTGATTTTGATATTGATATTAAATACGGTGCAGGAGCATTTGTATGTGGAGAAGAAAC
>JAOZMT010000158.1 GCA_029934175.1 Victivallales bacterium
TATAAATTTTTATAACAGGTCTTTTTTTGTTTATATATTCTAAAATCTTATTTTTACTAACATTTCGGGATTCGATTTTAGAGAAGACAAACAATAAAACTTGCGAAGCAAAAAGTAACGCAGACATCTTGTCTGCACAGTTCAGCAGGCATCCTGCCTGCTGTGCGTCGTTTGCGTAGCAAGCAAGCATAAAAACTTAATCTGTTGCTTACAACTTAAAATCCTTTTTTGCTTCGCAATTTTTTGTGCTTCGCACAGGCAGACAGGATGTCTGCGTTGCTTTGTTTACTCTAAACCTAGTCCTTATTTGTTGTATTCCTAAAGCATTGTCCACAAAAATTCTAATGATTATTGGACAAAATGAACCCCGAAATGTTAGTTAGGATGTTATTACGCGCGAGCCTTCTTTTTCTATAACTCTATAAATATCTAAAAACAAAGTCAATACAATAAAATTTCTTTATGTTTTAGTTGTTAAACAAAAATAAATCTATTTTTTATGTGAATAAAACTTGTATAATTTAAAAAGTGTGATAAATTTAAAGTATACTAAACAACTAAAATATAAATCAAAGGAGTCAAGTGAATACTATAAGATTAAGTGAGTTAAATGCAATAAAAAAAACTATACAAAACAAGTCAAGTATTGAGTTATTAAATTGGGTTAGTGAAAATTTTTCTAATCAGGCTTATTTTGCAACATCATTGGGAGTAGAGGACCAGATCATAACAGATATGATAGTCCAAAATGATTTAAATATAAAAATCTTCACTTTAGATACTGGTCGAATGTTTAATGAAAGTTATGATTTACTTGCACAAACAGAATTGAAGTATGGAATAAAAATAGAAATTTTTAATCCAGAATCTAGAGATTTAGAAAAACTTGTCATTAAAGATGGAATTAACGGATTCAAAAAAAGTATAGAAAACCGTAAACGATGTTGCACAGTTCGCAAATTAAATCCTCTAAAGCGTGCATTATCAGATGCTAACATTTGGATTTGTGGATTACGAAGGGAGCAATCTGTAACACGTGAAGACATGAGTTGTATTGAATGGGATGGTTTACATGCAATTCCGAAACTTAGTCCTTTAATTGATTGGAGTGAAAAAGATGTTTGGAATTATATAAAAGAACATAAAGTCCCTTACAATAAATTACATGACAAAGGATTTTTAAGTATCGGTTGTGCTTCATGCACAAGAGCTATAACAAAAGGAGAGGATATACGAGCTGGTCGTTGGTGGTGGGAAGCCCCAGAGCATAAAGAATGTGGGTTACATTCACAGAAATAATTTAATAATAAAAATAAATAAGTTTATAAATAAGGAGAAAAAATGACACATTTAGACGAATTAGAGGCACATAGTATCTATGTTTTTAGAGAATCTTACAGAGAATTCAAAGATTTAGTTATGTTATGGTCTATAGGAAAAGATAGCACGGTATTGTTATGGTTAGCACGCAAGGCGTTTTTTGGACATGTCCCAATGCCATTAATGCATGTTGATACACATTATAAGGTTCCTGCTATGATAACATATCGTAATCAAATAGCGATGGATTGGAAATTAAACTTAATCACTGGAGAAAATACTAAAGCATTGAATAATAAACAAACATTTCCTGATGGAAATATTGATCGTTTAGGATGCTGCAAAAATTTAAAAAGTGAAGCTCTCAAACATACATTATCAGGAGAATGGGAGCGTAAGAAAATAAATCATAATACAGGACAATTTGATGTTGATGAGAATCGAGCTCCTTATAATGGAGTTATAGTAGGAGTTAGAGCAGATGAAGAAGGAAGTCGTTCAAAAGAACGCTGTTTTTCTCCACGAGATAAGGATAATGACTGGAATGTTGATGATCAACCTCCTGAACTTTGGAAACATTACAATACAGATTTTGCGCCAGGGACTCATTTGAGAATTCATCCTTTGTTAGATTGGACAGAACTTGATATTTGGGAATACATAGAGCGAGAGCAAATTCCAATTATTGATTTATATTTTGATAAAGGAACAGGCAAAAGATATAGGTCTTTAGGATGTTTTCCATGCACAACGCCAGTTGAATCAACTGCAAAGAATGTGAAAGATATTGTAATGGAATTAAAGAGTGGTAAATTTGCAAATATTGCAGAACGCTCAGGTCGCGCACAGGACAAAGAAGGTCGTGGAGGATTAGAAGTCCTACGCAGAGACGGATATATGTAGCAGTTATCAGTTATCAGTTAGCAGTTACCAGTTACCAAAAGAAATGTAGGGGCATTCCCTTGTGGGTGCCCGATAATAAAATTAATAGGAGAAATTATGGATACAAATTATGAGCTCAATTTTTCAAAAGAGCATTTAAAAACAGTGATAGTTGGTCATGTTGATCATGGAAAAAGCACAATTATTGGTCGATTGTTGGCAGATACAAATTCTTTGCCAGAAGGCAAATTAGAAGGAATTAAAGAATCTTGTCGTAAAAATTCAAAACCATTTGAATATGCATTTTTATTAGATGCATTAGAAAATGAACAAAATCAAGGGATTACAATTGATATGGCTCGCTGTTTCTTGCAAACAGAAAAGAGAAATTATATCATAATAGATGCACCGGGACATATAGAATTTTTAAAAAATATGTTGACAGGAGCTGCAAAGGCAGACTCAGCATTATTAGTAATAGATGCAAAAGAAGGGATTCAAGAAAACTCAAAACGCCACGGATATATGCTTTCGATGCTTGGAGTAAAACAAATTGCTATTTTGGTTAATAAATTTGATTTAGTTGATTATGATAAAAAAATATTTGATGATATTGTCACTAATTATACGGAATTTTTAGATAATATTGGAGTTACAGCGACAAATTTTATACCAGTAAGTGGAATGGCTGGAGATAATATAAAAGATCATTCTCCAAATACATCTTGGTATACAGGACCAACAGTTTTAGACCAATTAGAACTATTTCATCCAGTTGCGGAAACTTCAGAGAAGGCATTTAGAATGCCTGTTCAAGATATTTATAAGTTTACAAATGATAATGATGATAGAAGAATTGTAGCAGGAACAATAGAATCAGGAACAATATCTGTCGGCGATGAGGTTGTATTTTTGCCATCAGGTAAAGAATCAACTATAAAAAATATTGAAGGGTTTAATACTGAGCCTACCTCTACAATATCTGCTCCACATGCATCAGGATTTACATTAACAACACAGATTTATATTAAATCTGGAGAGTTAATGTGTAAAAAAGAAGAAGAGGTTGCTGAGGTTGGAACTCGTTTTCGTGTCAATCTTTTTTGGTTACGCCATTCGCCAATGGTTAAAGGTAAAAAGTATAAGCTTAAAATTGGTGCTGCACATGTCACGGCTGAATTGGTTGAAATTCTTAATGTTTTAGATGCTTCTGAATTAAGTTCTGTTAAATCAAAAGATGCAATTAATCGACATGATGTTGGTGAATGTATTATTGAAACTACAAAACCTATTGCTTTTGATTTTGTGAATAAAATAGAGGGAACTGCGAGATTTGTTTTAGTCGATGATTATGATATTGCTGGTGGTGGTATTATTATCTCAAAAGATGAAAACAGTTCTATCTTAGAAGAGCGAATTGCAGCACGAGAAATATCTTGGGAATCTGGGTTAGTTACTTCAAAGGAGCGAGAAGTAAAAAATAGACACAAAGGAAAAAGTGTTGTGATTACAGGATCTTCTATTGAGTTTAATAAGACATTAGCAAAAAAATTAGAACGAAAGTTATTTGATTCGCATTTGAATTCTTATTATTTGGGTGTATCTTCAATAGCGAGTGGGCTTGATATTGATATTAAGAACATTGCTGATGATGACGAAGAAATTAGAAGATTTGGAGAATTATCAAGAATAATGACAGATGCAGGTATAATTGTTATTTCAGCTTTAAATGAAGTTGATGATTATGAACTAGAAAAATTAAAATTACTGAACTCTCCAAATGAGCTTTTAGTGGTTAATGTAGGAACTAATAATTTTTCAAATTATAAAGTTGATGTAAATTTATCTGAAATAGTTAATATTGAACAAGGTATATGGGATATTATGAATGCTTTAAATAAACATAAAGTTATCCCTGAATATTGCATATAACGCAAGGAATTATTATGAGTTTATTTTTAGACAAAGTTGCAAAGGAGCAATTACAAATGAAGGAAGAAATTGAAAAATATATAGCAGGAGATATATCTTCTGCTGATTTAAAACATTCGACAGCACCATTGGGGATATACCAACAAAAAAATGGACTATTTATGCTACGAGTTAGAATTCCTGGAGGTGAAATTAGTTGTGAACTATTAGATAAATTTGCACAAATCGCAAAGAAATATGATATTTGCGATATTCATCTTACAACTCGACAAGATATTCAAGTTCATAATGCCAAAGTTGAAAATGTTTATAATTTGGCTAAAGCCTGCACGGAAATAGGTTTGATTTTTCGTGGAGGAGGCGGAAATACATTCCGAAATATTATAGCTAGTTATGATACAGGGGCTTCTCAAAATGAAGTTTTTGATATTGCTCCTTATGTAAAAATATTAAATGATTTTTCTTTGCGATATGATAAAGCATTTGATTTGCCTAGAAAACTTAAAATTGGATTTTCTAACAGTGTAGAAGATAATTCTCTTGCAAAAATTCAAGATTTAGGGTTTATTGCGAAAGAAGTTGATGGAGTTCAAGGTTTTTCTGTTTATTTAGGTGGTGGAATGGGGCGTTCTCCATCTTTTGGAATTGAAGTTTTTGATTTTGTTGAAGTTAATAAAATCTTAAAAATAGGCAAAGCTACTATTGATTTCTTTTTTGATTTTGGAGACAGAGAAAATAGAAATAAAGCTAGATTAAGATTTGTAGCACAAAGCTTAGGTGCAGAAAAATTCAAAGAAAAGTTCTTAGAGTATTATGAAAAACAAGATGATATTGATATTGGCAAAGTTGAAGTTGCGAGTTATGCAAATTCTATATCAGATGAGTTACCAATAGAAGATAAAGATTTTGAATTATGGAAAAAACGAGCAGTTACCAATCATAAAGAGAATGGATTTGTATCTATAAAAGCATATATTCCTAATGGAAATTTAACAGAGAAAGATTTAATGATATTTGCACAAATCGCAAAAAACATAGGAAATATCCCTATTCGCTTTACTATTAAGCAAAATATTTATTTTGTAAAAATGCACAAATCGCAACTATCTGCGATTTATGCAAAGTTAAAAAATGATTTTTCAGAAGACTTTACGGGGGTATCTTTTAAAGGACAGATAACTTCTTGTATTGGCTCAACAGTTTGTAAAATTGGAATTCTTGATGCTGCGAAGTATGCAAATATTCTTGCAGAATCATTAGATGCTAAATATAAAGATAAAAAAGATGAGCAAGCGGATAATTTTCAAGATATAATAAATGGTATAAGAATATCAGGATGTCAAAATTCTTGTGCCGCACATTTAATATCAAAAATAGGATTACAAGGAATGAAGAAAGATAAAAAAGATTCCTTCAAGGTTTTCAAAGGTGGTTGTATTGATAAAAATGCACAGTTAGCAAAATTAACAGAAGAAATAATAGAAGCGGACAAATTGAATTATTGCGATTTATAAAAATGTGGTTTGGACTTCCAGCCTAAACAAAAAATACCTTGCCAAGATATTTTTAATATCATGGCAAAGTGATATATTTATTGTATACTGTGAACGGTTCAAAAAGTATATTTTTCAGCCGTTTGCAGTATATATATTCAGTAATCCCCATTTACCACAAAGT
>JAOZMT010000159.1 GCA_029934175.1 Victivallales bacterium
CGCCATTTGCACAGTTCGCAATAATATTTCGTAATGAACCTTCTCCACTATCTGCGGAGTTCGCAACTGTGAATAATAACTGGCTGGAAGCCAGTTCCACATTAGCAGGTGCATCACTCGCTGGAGTTGATGATCTTTCAAAACCTCCTATTGCTCCACTATTAACAACATATTGTTTTCCGCCACCATTATGAAGATAAATAACTCTTAGGACTTCACGCATTGTTATTCTACCATCTACAAAACTTCCTGCATCACCTGAAACAGTGTTGTTGTTATTTGCGTATTCCGCAATAAACTGATCAACTTCATCTTTGTCAATACTCCAATCAGTATTTGTGTCTGCGAAGTGTGCAGTTTCACTGCTTTCTGTTGTAAAAGAAATACTTAAATTATCATTTATTTTATTATCAAACTCATCTTCTATCGTATTTTTAATTTTAATATAATAAAGTTGATTATTTGCGAGATTCGCAGTTGGTGTAATTGTTATTCTTGTTTTCTCAGTATTGACAGTTGCTGAACAATCGACATCAACACCATTTGAATCTGTTTGTTTAAAATTTATTCTTCCTTTTGCTTTTGAATTTGTTAATTCACTATTATTAAGACATCTAACAGGTTCATCAAAATCTATTATGATATTTGCATTAATCGCAATATTAGTTGCGGAATCCGCAGGAGTCCATGATAATACTGGTGGTGTTGTATCTGGTCCTGTCTGTTCTGTTAAAGAATGATAATTTGTTCTAATTGTGCTTGCGAATGGAGAACTTGAATTTATTCTTGACCATAAATCAGATACTCCTGTTGCATTGTATATATGCTTAGGATCTTTATTTTGTGCAGATATATTTTTCCCTGCTAAATGGATTTTGATTGTTTCATTTCCATTAGGAGTGCCAGTAATAGATAAATTGATTAATGCATTATCTGTTCCTGCGGTATGAGTAACAGATGATATTTCACAGTTTGTGGCTGTTCCATTGCTATG
The DNA here is from genome assembly GCA_029934175.1 of Victivallales bacterium. Lineage (GTDB taxonomy): Bacteria > Verrucomicrobiota > Lentisphaeria > Victivallales > JAUVCU01 > JAOZMT01. The sequence goes on from JAOZMT010000159.1 coordinate 995, forward strand.
TTTTTCAAGTGTTATTTCAAAATTATCAATATCTAACGCACCAGTAGCATCATTATTTGCGTAAACCGCTTCTGTAAAATTAACAGTTACAGATGAATTATCTTCTGCTAAAGATGAACTTAATATAGTTGGAGAATTATCAAAAACTTCTCCACCATAAGTTTTATTTGTTCCATTTGTTTCAATTCTAACCCAAACAGGTTTATGATCACTAAGTGTATTTGTGCATTCTGTATTTATTCCTGCGTCAAGAATTTTTGTATTCATATTTGCTGAAACAAAACAATAATCAATTCTTTCATTTTGATTTGATCCATCGCCTTCATTTACTTTTCGCACTTTTGTTGACTTCACTGCATTTGTAGGATATATTTTTCTCCAAGTATCAACAAATCCATTTGTTTCAAAGTTAGAAGTTGAATAAGTTGTTGGATACTTATAACCATCTTCTCCATAATTAGAATCTGCTGTATCTGTAATTGCACCATCTTTTGTTGAGCGAGAATTAAAATCTCCTACTACAATAACATTTGCGGTTGCAAGTTCATTTATTTTTGTGATTAACGCATCTGACTCATTTGCGTGTGTTGTTGCGTTACTCGCAGTTTTTGCATGAATTCCAAAGATTGTATAAGTTTCACTATCAACAGTAACTTCTGTTTTCAGCAAACATTTATCCGTGCCAGTAGGTTTGTAAGTTGCGGAGTTCGCAAGAGGATATTTACTTACAAAAGACAAAGGATAATTTCCACTATAAACAGCTGTATCGTGATTATAAGAATAATAAGTGCCACCATATTTATTTTCCAGTTCTGTAACTAAAGATGGAATGTTTGTTGCTGGGTTATTGACTTCCGTTAATAAAATAATATCAGGATTTAATTTAACAACAAAATCTTTGGTAGCTTGTAAATTTAATTTTTTATAAACATTCCATGCATAAATCGCTAAACCATCTTTTTCTGCGACCTTCGCAGTTATTGTTATTTCATCTGTTCCTCCGTTACCATCATTAATTTCTATAACAAAAGAATCTGCACCAGTGAAGTCATTATTTGGGACATAAGTTATTGATTTTGTTGTTCCTGTTCCACTAACAGTTGCAGTTCCATTATTTGCTTGAGTTTTTACTGACCAAGTTATTGTGTCTCCGTTTGCATCAGAAGCATTCAAATCAAATGTTAAATCTGTTTGATTTCTATCCAAACTAATGGTATGCGTTTCACCTTCTGCTATTACTGGAGGATTACTTGAGCCAACAACAACAAGAGTAAATGAATCAGAAACAGATAAACCACCTGTGTCTGTAGCTGTTATTTTTATTTCATAATTCCCAGAAGCAAGAGTGTTTTTAAATGTAAAAATCCACTTGCCGTCATAAGTAATGTCCGCTGGAAGCGCAGAGCCATCAGCGTAAGTAGCAACAAACGCTCCCAACTCATCGGATTTATCTTCATCATAACGAGTATTATTACCATCAGTAAAATACCAATTAGCATGCTTATAAACAAGCTCCGTCCCTTCATTAGTTGTTTGATTTTCCAAAGGCTCATAATTTCCATTCAGATCTATGTATATCATAGGAGCATCATTTACAGAAGCTATTTCACAGTTAAAACTTGTTGTTGTTTTTGTTTGACCATCATAAGCCGAAACTGTAATAACAGGAATACCATTTGCACGAGAATCTACTGTATTTTTGTCTTTTACACCTTTTAGATGCAGTGCATAATTATTTCCAGATATGTGTTGCACGCTTATTCCTGAATTATGTAAGACTTTAACATTACTTGATGTTGCAACAATATCTAAATCATCGCCATCAGCATCTGAGACAGTGAAATTAATTGTGCTTGTAACATCTTCATCAATTGTTGTGTTTGATAAGCCTGTTATAATTGGAGCTGAATTTTGAACAGGCTTAAGAGTTTGTTGCGTTGCTGCGTTTGAATAATTTAATGATGAATCTGTTGTAAAAACTTTATATTTATAAGTTGAACCATTTGTTTGATTTGTATCAAAGAAAGATTCATAATCGCCACCCGAATAAACAACGATTGCATCTCCTATTTTATCGCCTGCTTTGTATGAAATAGCATCAGTTGGACTCTCAGAAATAGAACTGTTTTTACGAAGAATTAAAGTTGATGCAAAATCTTCATTAGTTGGGTTTTCCCATTGTAAAATTGAATATGAATCAAATGCTTTTGAATTTAATCTTGCGACTTTCGCAGGAGGAGTTGTATCCCCACCACCGCCACTTGAACCAATAGCACCTGTTGTGTATATATCATTGATTTCTGATTCTGATAAAGACTTGCTATAAACTTTATAATCATCTAACTTCCCATCCAAGCCGTAACCAAAACCAATAGTTGAACTCGGATTATAACTACTCATATTTGTCGATGATTTTTCTAGTTTTTTAGTTTTATTTAAATAACACCTTACAATGCTACCATCTGCTACAAAGACAAAATGGTTCCACGAACCAGTTGTTACTTTTGTAAAACTATAGGATTTTTTTCCAGAAAAATCAGGAGATTGAATTTCTAGTTTTATGTTAGTTCCTTCATTCCATATCCACAATTTAGAATTACCACTTCCGGAATCGTGAGTAAATAAACGAGAATCACCATAACTAGTCCCTTTAGAATCTAAATTATACCAAAGAGAAATTGAAAAATGCCCGTTATCATTGTAATTAAAATCTGGAACGGTTACACTCGCACTTCCGTTAGGAAAGTCATAAGCTGTATTCCATTGACCAGTTTCGCCTTGTGTTGTGGTTAAAGAACCTCCTATCGTTCCATGATGCGAGCCAGCACTATCTTGCGGTTCTCCGCTAGTTTCATCTAATGCCAAATGCATCAAAATTCCTGTTCCGTTTTTAGCTAGCGATACTGCAATGTTTGTTGGTGAATTTGAGGCATTAGAACTCGTTACAGTTATAGTTGCATTATAAGTTCCATTTGCTAATGCAGAATATTCTGTCTGTGGGAAATTTAGTGTTATATCTTTTTTATCACTTTCTCCAGTTGATGATGTCCCCGATATTGAGACGCTTAACCAATCAACATCATCAGAAACAGCTAAATCAGATGCGGTTCCATTTCCTCTATTCCAAACTTTTATTATTTCATCAGCAGGTGCATTATCTACTGCGGATAACGCAATAGTTGTTTTTTCTACACCTAATAAAGGAGTTGATGCAGTTGTCGTAAATGTTGTGTCTGAAATATCATGTAAATTACCATTATCATTAGTTGAAGCAATTCTAATTAAAGTATTGCTTGATACATTACCTGGGTTCCATGAATAAGAACCATCGTTTTCAGTTGATACAACTATTGTTTCCCAAGATACGCCATTGTCATAGCTTGTTTCAATTGATACAGTTGCAGGGTTCGCAGAATGAGTCCATGTTATCTCTTGAGTTACGCTTGCGTCCCAAGTTTCACCACCATTAGGAGCGGTTACAGATATATTGTTTTTTGTAAAATTATAATCCACATAAAAAACATATCCAACCCATTGAGAATATGCAAAAGTCAGCGGGAAATTATTATCTTGATCTGTTAATCTGCTAGAAATGACTTCTTCATGACCAACACCTTGATCATATCTTCGCCTTGTATGTTTTATTGATGACTTTTCTTGACGGTTTCTTAAATCAACAAGAGTGACCTCCGTAACAGTTGGCTTTGCTGTTGCATCATCATTTGATAAAATGTCGATAAAATATCGTTTTTCTGTATCAAGAACTGCAATATCTGTTATATCAAAATAAAATACTCCTTCTTTTTCTGTTGTCGTCCCATCAAATCCAAATTCACCACCTTGATTTTGCATGATTTTTGGATTAATAGTAATTGATGGTAAATCATCACTCAAATCGCCTATTCCTAAAGTTACTTTATAACCATTTCTTCCTGTTGTTTTTAATTTAACTTTCATTAATAATTCAGGCTGATAAAAATCTTGTGCAACAAGATATGAAGCAGGTGCAAAAACGCCGTTATCAGAAGCTTCAAACATTCCATCTCTAACAGCTCCATAACTAACCCAAACTTGACCGTCATTCATCCAGCCATTACCCCAGGAGTTTCGTAAAATAAAAGCACCTTTTTCATCACTCGTTACAAGATTATCATCATTACGATCTATCCAAATATTATCATTATAACCAACCAAAGAAATTCCGTGCATATTGCTTGGACTACCATCTCCATACGAAGTAATACAATGCTTTCCAACAAAAGTGTCATCATCACTTGTGCTTGTATCATCTTCAATAGTTCCATAGACCATTGCATCAACATTATCTTTATCTCTCCATTCAGAACCAACAGAAAGATAAGCACCATTTGCAATGGCTTCTTTTGCTAAATCAACACCATCTTGACCTGATATTTTAAAAGACTTCCAACCTTTCATTCTATATCTTAAAGCTCGTCTCCAATATGCATCATCTAAAGACCATTCAATAGTATTACCTGTTGAATACGGAAACTCCTGCCAAAAATATGCTCCAGCCGCAGTTGCCATATCATAATTGTCACTAATTATAGAATTACCATCTATATTACCATTATTGAGCATATTATAAACCCAGGATGGAGAAAAATGAACAGAATGTCCCCCAGTTTTAGCATTCCAGTCTCGAATTCTTGCAGTCGTATAAGTCATTCCATAATAAATTCCAGCAAAACTAGCACAAGGTCCGTCTTTTACTTGGTCTCCAATCGGCGGCATATATTTGGTTGCACTATGATCAACCGCATCAGGTAAGTCTCCAGAAAAAACATTTACTAAAC
>JAOZMT010000160.1 GCA_029934175.1 Victivallales bacterium
TTAAATCGACAGCCCCTGAAAGCGGGACTCTGACAGCTTTAATTTCTAGTCCAAAGTGTAAAGTAGTTTTATGCATATATGAAACTAGCCTTAAGGTTAACATAAATAAAGTTAAGAATAAATCCATAACTTTAGCTTATGCTATAGAAAGCAAGTGTCATGAGTGTTTTTTTATTCAATTCTCATAAAAAAAGTCAAAACACCATCTGTATATATGTGTTTCTATTGCTTTATTTAGATATACTAAAAATTAAGTAATTCAGTGTAATTGTATATGTATTATAGAGTTATAAATTTATTGAAAAATGAAAAAGAAAACATACTTTGAAAAAAAAAATCATTTTATTTGCAGTTTTGCTAAAATGATATATATTAAGTAGTTTGTATATCCCTAAAAATATGTATAATTGCATAAAATAGGCAAAATAAATATATTTTGCTAGAGCGGAAATAGGGACATTTATTAAACCCAAAATTGAGGAAATTATGGCAGTAAAAATTAGACTTAAAAAAACAGGTGCGAAAAACAACCCTTGCTTCAGAATTGTAGTAGCTGATGCTCGCGCCCAAAGAGATGGTCGTGTTATCGAAAACCTAGGATTTTATGATCCAAAACATGAAGATGAAAAGCTTGATTTAGTTCGTGCAGAATATTGGATTTCGCAAGGAGCTCAACCAAACCCAACAGTTAAGGACATTATTAAGCGCGCAAAAAAACTTGGTTCGCAAGAAACAACAAAACCTGCAGTAGCTGAATAGGAGAGTATTTGTGAAATTTTTAAAAAAACTTTTTGGAGGAACTGAAGAGAAAGTTGAACCAGTAGCAACTGAGACAACACCAGATAGTTCGTCAAATGTAAAGACTTCTTCAAGTTCAAATGAAGATATTAAAGATCTTGAAAGCTTTGTTGATTATATTGTGAAAGCTTTAGTAGATGAACCTAATAATGTTTCTATATATGTGGAAGAAGAACCTGATGCAACAGTGATTAAAGTTGAATGCAATAAGGACGATATAGGTAAAGTTATAGGTAAGAAAGGCAGAACAATTATGGCGATACGCTCATTAGTGAGTGGTGCTGGAGGAAGACTTCAAAAAAGAGTTAAAGTTGAGGTTTGTGATTAATTGAAAATTGATATAATTACAATTTTTCCTGAAATTTTTTTCGGTCCATTTTCACAAAGTATTGTAAATAGGGCAATTAAAGAAAAAATTGTAGATATTAATATTATTAATTTAAGAGATTTTACATCTGATAAGCGTAAAAGTGTAGATGATAAACCTTATGGTGGTGGTCCTGGAATGTTAATGACTCCAGAACCTATATTTAAGGCAGTTAAATCTCTAAAAAAAGAGAATTCTCATATTATATTGACTACTCCACAAGGGCAACAGTTTTCACAAAAGAAAGCTGTTCAACTTGTAAAAAGAGAACATATAATATTTATTTGTGGACATTATGAAGGCGTTGATGAAAGAATTAGAACTGAACTTGTAGATGAAGAAATATCTATAGGTGATTATATTCTTACAAGTGGAAATTTACCGGCAATGGTTATAACTGATGCTGTTGTTAGATTACTTCCTAATGCATTAGGTTCTGAAGAATCTAGTGTAGAAGAATCATTTTCGAATGGTTTATTGGAATATCCACAGTTTACAAGACCTGAAGTTTATAAAAACTTAGAGGTCCCAAAAGTTCTTTTGTCAGGGAATCATGCACAGATCGCAGATTGGAGAAAAAAAGAAGCTATAAAACGGACATCAGAAAGGCGTCCAGATTTAATAAAAAAGGAGATTATATTATGAATATAATGGATGAAATCAATAAAGAGCAATGTAAAGAAGATGTTGTAGAATTTGTTGTAGGTGATACAATTAAAGTTCATACAAAAATTATTGAAGGAGAAACTGAAAGAATTCAAATTTTTAGTGGAGTTGTTATTGCAAGAAAAGGTTCTGGAGTACAAGAAACTATTACAGTTCGTCGTGTTATTTCAGGTCAAGGAGTTGAAAAAATATTCCCAATTAATTCACCTCGAATTGCAAAATTTGAAGTTGAAAGAAAAGGTAAAGTTCGTAGATCTAAATTATACTATCTTAGAGATAAGATTGGTAAAGCTGCAAAAGTAAAAGAACTTAAATATAAATAAGTTTATACTTTTCAACATTGATATATTAAAACCATTATGCAGTTATGCATAATGGTTTTTTTGTATATATTTACCTCAAGCTTTCGAAAATATTCATAAGTGTGGGCGAGTATGCTGAAAATACAAAATGTTATTAAAATTTAATCTCAATTAAGTATTTTAGATACTATCTCATATAACCCTTTTGAAATATTATCTAATTTTAAAATATTTTCAAGTTGATTTTTTATTAATTTTTGTCTTTTAGGATTTACTTTTTTATAATCCTTAAATCCTTTTGCTAAACTAGAAGATAGATTAGGATTTATTTTATCTACTTCCATTATTTTATCCGCAATAAAAGAATATCCAGAACCGTCAAGTTTGTGAAAATAAATTTGGTTACTTGCAAAAATATTATATATTGACCTAATTTTATTAGGATTTTCTTTATCATAAGCATCGTTTTCAATAATCCGTTTTATATTACCTAAAACATCTCCATATTTTGCTCCTGCTTGAATACCAAACCATTTATTCATTGTAAGTGAATCATTTTTCCACTTCTTATAAAAAATGTTTAATCCTGCTTGTTTTAAATTTGAATTATTTCTTACCAAAAGCGATAATGCAGCTATGGCATCTGTCATATTATCTGAGTTTTTGAATTGGTCAAAAATTAAAGAGTCGTAAGAGTTCCCTAATGAACCTAAATAGAATAAAATAATATTTTTTAATTTTCTTTTGCCACATTCTTTTTGTGAATATGCATAAGTCGCAGATTTTAAAGAAGTATATTGGGATAAAAATTTTTGCTCAAATCGCAAAGCAAATGATTTAATTAAAAATTCACTAGCATTAAAAATAGCATCAAAGTCGTATTCATTTAAATCATTAGAAATATTTGACAAAGTAGGGAAAGTTATTATAGAAGCTTTTATAGAATTATCAATACTGTTATCATCTAAGACAGCTCCTAATGCATTTAATAATTCAGGTTCAATGCAAACTAATTTTTCAGCTCTAACTTTGTCCATAATATCTTTTATAGATTTTTTTATTAAGATTTGTCCTACCTCATATTTATTAAATGTATCTTTATCAAACTTCAATAACTTTAATAAATCGTTTGTTTGATAATCATATTCAATTTTGATAGGAGCTGAAAAATTTCTTAATAAAGAAGGAATAGGCTTAGATTTTATATCTTTAAAAGTAAAAAATTCTTCTTTTTGTGAAATAATTAATTGTTTTGATAATAATTCTTCTCCATTTTCAGCAACTAAACCAATATCAAGTGGATAATTAAAAGCATTTTGTCCATTTTGCAGTTTTTGTTTTATTTTTAATTTGTATTCTTTTGAGATTTCATTATATTCATCTTTCACCTCACAAAGAGGAGTTCCATTTTGTGAATACCAGTTTTTAAATTGTGAAAAATCTTTTTTGCTGACAATTTCCATTGCACTAATAAAATCATCACAAGTAACAGCTTGTCCATCAAATAATTCAAAATATTTATCAATGCCTTCCTTAAACTTATCTTTCCCAATAATAGTTTGAATCATTCTTATGACTTCTGCACCTTTGTTGTAAACAGTGCTTGTATAAAAATTATCTATCTCAATATATGAGTCAGGGCGTATAGGGTGCGACATCGGACTTGCATCTTCCGCAAATTGCATATCTCGCAAAATTTTAACTTCTGCTAATCGAACATCATCTCTAGAATTCATATCTGATGAGAATTCTTGATCCCTGAAAACAGTCAAACCTTCTTTTAATGTTAATTGAAACCAATCCCTACAAGTTATTCTATTCCCAGTCCAATTATGGAAATACTCATGACCTATAACGCTTTCAATTCCTTGAAAATTAGAGTCAGTCGCAGATTCAGAATCGGCTAAAACATATTGTGAATTGAATATATTTAATCCTTTGTTTTCCATCGCTCCGAAGTTAAAAGAATCAACAGCAACTATCATATAGAGGTTTAAGTCATATTCTAAGTTAAATTTATCTTCGTCCCATTTCATAGCTTTTTTTAAAGATTCTATTGCAAAATTTGCTTTCTTCTCATTCCCTTTGTCAACAAAAATTTCTAAAGTAATTTCCCGTCCAGATTTTGTAATAAATTTATCAGCAACCTTTCCCAAGTCTCCTGCGACTAGTGCAAATAAATAAGCTGGTTTAGGAAATGGATCTTCCCAAGATACAGTTTTTCTATTTGTAGTTGAACAAAAAGACTCTGATAATTTATTACCATTCGATAAAAGCACTGGATATTTTTTTAAATCTGCACAAATCGCAACTTTATAAACCGCCATCACATCTGGTCTATCAATAAAATATGTAATTCTTCTAAATCCTTCAGGTTCATTTTGCGAACAAATGATGTTGCCTGATTTATATATACCTGAACATGCTTTATTTGATGCAGGATAGATTATAGTTTCAATTGATAGTTCAAAAGAATTTGGAACTTGTGATATTGTTAAAGATTTAGAATCGACAACATAATCATCGTTAGATAAAATTTTATCATCAATGCAAACAGTATTTAATTTTAAATTTTCACCATTTAAAACAATAGGAGTATTTGCAGAAATATTTACATTTCGTGATACTTTCAACTTAGACTTCACAATTATTTCTTCATCAAAAATATCAAAAAACAAATCTACTTCTGATATTAAATATTCTGGAGCTTTGTAATCTGAGCGATATATAACTTTATTTTTATTATCCATTTTTATTCCTTTTTTTATTATTAAAATCAATTTTATAACAGAACCTATAAGAGTTCTATTTTCAAGTCCTTTTTTTCCTTTGTTAATTGCGATTTATGCAATTTGTTTGTAGTTCTTGCTTTAGCAAGAGTTTGTCTCTTATCCCATTTATGGGGTGATTTGAAAATGCATTAGCAATATAAGAGTTGCATAAGTCGCAATAAATAATTAAAAATTCTAATCTCTCGGATTTTCCCTATTCCGAGCAAAGCTCAGCATTCCCAGATAAAATTACTTTTTTAATAAGAGCAATTCTTCAACATCAATTTTATCTTTGCTCCTATTAACTAATCTTTTAGCTTCAATCAAATCATCTAAAGATATATACTTTATCGTTATCCCATCTATAGTATCAATTAAAGTATTTTCAAAATATAAAGATGTTTTTCTTGAAGATACACTTGTTAATAAATCTATAGCATTCGGTTCAGCTCCTAAGTGAATTGCAGTTCCTTCTGACTCAAATGCTTTTTCATCAAATCCAGCATTTTCAAATCCAAATTTTATTAGTGCATTCATTGTTTTTAAAGCATTTATTTTATTTGGGTTAATTAATATATCAAAATCATAAGTTGCTCTGATAAAACCATAATATCCAACCGCATATCCACCACAGACCATATAATCAACATCAAATTCATTAAATAATTGAATTAAATCTTTCATATCAGATGTCAATTTTATCATTTTAGGAACTCCAGTTTTCTAATTTTAACTTTTTTCACTAAAGGCTTGTTCCAAGTTTGCATTCTTTCAGCCATAGCCAATACTCGTTCACTTCCTTTCATTTTTGAACAGTCTACTCGTCTCCAATTATCTTGTTCTTCAACTTTTCCTATAATTACTGTTTTATCCATTTTTTATTCCTTATTTT
>JAOZMT010000161.1 GCA_029934175.1 Victivallales bacterium
TAATTTCTAGTCCAAAGTGTAAAGTAGTTTTATGCATAATATGAAACTAGCCAAAGTATAATCTGAAACTTTGCGATCTATGCAAATAAATTTATTTTTCTAATCTGATTTGCAATTCCATTTCATACATATCTAAATCCTTAATTGCGATTTGTGCAACACCTGTTTCCATTGCGGCTTGTGCAACATATTTTGCAACCCTTGGAACTACTCGTGGATCAAATGGCTTTGGGATTACAAATGAATCTTTTAATGGATTTTTACCATCAAACATCCCATTATCTGCATCTTCTGGGTATGCATCCGCAAGAATATCATAAGTTTTACTATCAATAGGTTCTCTAACAAGTTCAGCAAGAGCCTTAGCTGCTGCAATTTTCATTTCTTCATTAATATTTGATGCTCTGACATCTAAAGCCCCTCTAAATATACCAGGGAACCCCAAAACATTATTCACTTGATTTGGAAAGTCAGTTCGTCCAGTTCCAACAATTTTTGCACCAGCAGCAAGAGCCACATCAGGGAATATTTCAGGTGTAGGATTTGCCATTGCAAATATAACAGGATCAGTATTCATTGAACGAACCATATCAGCAGTAACAGCTCCAGCAACAGATAATCCGAGGAAAATATCAGCCCCAACCATCGCATCTGCTAATGATCTAGCATCTGTGTCTGCAACAAACTTTGCTTTTTCTGGGGTTAAAGATCCTTCTCTTCCTTTATAAATAACACCTTTAGAATCACACATTAAAAAGTTTTCTCGTTTTGCACCAGCCGAAATATAAAACTCGGAACAAGCTATACCTGCCGCACCAGCTCCATTAACAACAATTTTACAGTCTGATAATTTTTTCTTAGTCATTTTAAGAGCATTTTGAATTCCAGCTAATGATATTATAGCCGTCCCATGTTGGTCATCATGAAAAACAGGAATTGCCATAGTTTTTTTCAAAGTTTGTTCAACTTCAAAACAAGCAGGTGCTCCAATATCTTCTAGATTTATACCACCAAATGAAGGTTCTAATCGTTTAACTGTTTCAATAATAGCTTTCGGATCAGATTTACCATTCTCAAGTGATACATCACCTAAACAAATAGGAACAGTATCAATATCAGCAAAACTCTTAAATAAAACAGCTTTACCTTCCATAACAGGCATTCCAGCTTCTGGACCTATATTTCCTAAGCCTAAAACTGCACTACCATCACTAACAACAGCTATAAAGTTACTTCGTGCTGTATATTTCCAAACATTTTCTATATTGTCTTTAATTTCAAGGCAAGGCTTAGCAACTCCAGGAGAATATGCCAATGAAAGCTCTTCTTGATTATTGCAAGTCTTTGTTAAATCAATAGCAATCTTCCCTGGAGTAGGTTGACTATGATATCTTAAACTAGCCAAATCTAATTCTTCTTTATTTAACTTTCTTTTTACATTAGAATATTCTTCTTTTGTAAAGTCATTGGAGTCTATTTTATCAAAATATTCTAAATTTTCAGTTAATTCAGCTAAAGATATTCTTTTTTTAGGATTCTTATTGAGCATTCTATTAATCATTTTAGAAAATGGTTTTGATACATAAGAATGAACTTTGTGTAAGACTGGAGGAGCCGTATCAATATGCTCATGAACAATATGCATTGAAGATCCGTTAAAAGGATACTCGCCTGTAATTGCGTAAAATAAAGTTATACCAAGAGAATAAATATCACATTCAATATTTAATTCTTCATCACGAATATATTCAGGAGACATAAAATGTGGAGTCCCTTGCATCTCATCATAGTTTGATAAAGTATGTTGATGTTGATCTTTCGCTAATCCAAAATCAACTAGAATAACTCGTCCATTTTTTGTTATTAATATATTATCAGGTTTGATATCACGATGTATAATTCGTCGCATAGACATATATGAAAGAGCCGATACAATTTTTTTCCCAACAAAGCTTGCAAATTCTTCAGAAACAGGTTGATTTTCAATCATATCATTGAAAGATTCGCCATCAATAAATTCTGTAACAATATAATATTTGTCACCAAATGAACCAAAATCAATTAAAGTTACAATATTTGGATGGTCTAAAAGAGATAAACCATAAGCTTCTCTTAAAAATTGCGATATGTGCTTTTGGTGAATATTAGCTGAATCTAAAACTTTTAATGCAACAAGCTGTTTCGTTGTAGAATCTTCCGCTAAATAAACAATACTAAACCCACCTTTACCTAATGTTTTGATTATTTTATATTTCCCAGCAAACATAGTATTAGATGACATTTTACCCATTGCTGCATTTTTTTTACTCATTAACAAAGATACCTTTGATAAAACCTCACTCCTTCTAATAGGTTTTAAAATATATTCATCGGCTCCACTTGTAAGACCTTCTACAATATCATCTTCATTATCTTTTGCAGATATTATTGCAATTGGTAATTTAAATGCATCTTTTCTTTTTCTTAATTCAATACAAGCATCTATTCCTGATAAAACAGGCATCTCAACATCAAGTAAAACGATGTCAGGTTTTACTTCTGTGAAGTTATCTAATATTTCTTGACCATTTTCAAAAGCAGCAACTTCATATCCTTTTGATTCTAATATTTTTGATAATAATTTTCTTGTAGTAGAGTTATCATCTGCTATCATTATTTTTGTCATAATTCATACCTTTTTTTATTTATAAATTTAGTTTACTTTAATATAAGTCTTTTTAACTATATTTCAAATAAAAAGTATTATAAAATGTCAAAAATCTAAATCCTTGAGTGTGAGATAAAATAAATCAAATATAATCTTCTTATATTTTGATTTTTTTTAATGAAATGTTATATTATTAATTAAATAAACTTGTAACAAAACAAAAGGAATAAAAAATGTCAAAAAATAATGAAACTATAATCGTCTTAGACTTTGGTTCACAAGTAACACAACTTATAGCACGCAGAATTCGTGAAATAAATATTTATTGCGAAATTCTTCCATATACAACTCCTGTAGAAGAATTGAGGAAAATAAATCTTAAAGGAATTATACTTAGTGGCGGTCCTGCTTCTGTTCATTTGGATAATGCTCCTATTGTTGATAAAGCATTATACGATTTGAAAGTTCCTATTTTAGGAATTTGTTATGGTCTTCAAGTTACAGCATTCTTAAATAATGGAATTGTTGAACCTTCTAATGAAAGAGAATTTGGACGCACTGAAATAAAATGCGATAATTCTTCTGATTTATTCTATGATTTACCGAAAGAACAAACTGTTTGGATGTCTCATGGAGACCGTATTAAAGATATTCCAAATGTCGAAATTATTGCTGAAAGTGAAAACTGTCACTATGCAGGAATAAAAATCCCACAGCTAAATTTTTATGGTGTTCAATTTCATCCAGAAGTTGTTCATACTGAATATGGCGAAGCAATTTTAAAGAATTTTGCAATGCGTATTTGTGACTGTTCTGGGAATTGGTCTATGGGTGATTTTATATCTGAGGAAATCGCTCGCATTCAGGAAGAAGTTGGTGATGAAAGAGTTCTATTAGGACTTTCAGGGGGGGTTGATTCTAGTGTGGCAGCAGTATTAATTCATAAAGCTATTGGAGATAACTTAACTTGTGTTTTTGTTGATAATGGTTTATTACGCAAAGATGAAGCACAGTCTGTTCAAGATATGTATAAAGAACATATTGGGAATGCAGAACTTATTTTTGTAGATGCAAAAGAAAGATTTTTAAATAAATTAAAAGGAATAACAGACCCTGAAAGAAAAAGAAAAATTATAGGATATGAATTTATTGAAGTATTTAGAGACGAAGCAGAAAAAATTAAACAAAATCGTGGAGATGTGAAATTTTTAGGACAAGGAACTCTATATCCTGATGTAATTGAGTCTAAAAGTGTTCATGGTGGACCTGCAAGCGTTATAAAAAGTCACCATAATGTTGGTGGATTGCCTGATGACCTAGAATTAAGTTTACTTGAACCATTCAAATTTTTATTTAAGGATGAAGTTCGTAAAATTGGGACTTGTTTAGGAATGGATGATGCTTTAGTTTGGAGACAACCTTTTCCTGGTCCAGGTTTAGGAATTAGAATCTTGGAAGATATAACAGTTGATAAAATAGAGACACTGCAAGAGGCTGATGCAATTGTTCGTTTTGAATTAGAAGCTGCAGGGCTTAATAAAACTATTTGGCAATATTTTGCTGTTTTATTGCCAGTGAAGACAGTTGGAGTAATGGGAGATGAACGAACTTATGAAAATGTTTGTGCGATACGAGCAATAACTGCAACAGATGGCATGACTGGAGACTGGGCGCACATTCCTTATGATATTTTAGGAAAGATGAGTAGTCGCATAATAAATGAAGTTCATGGAATAAATAGAGTTGTTTATGATATTACATCAAAACCTCCAGGAACAATTGAGTGGGAATAATTAATTAAATGAAACAGCAATTACTTTTTGTATTAGATATTTTTTGTATATATGTAAGTATAAAGTTGGCAGCAATTATCACTATGCCGACAAATGTTACTATCTTTTCATATTTTACAGGACCTGCAATATTTACAATATGTGCAACAATAGCTCTTTTTTATATTTTCAATCTATATGATTTACAAAGATTGAAGATTAAAGGCGAGACTATTATTAGAGTTTTTGTTGGTATTTTAATTGCAAATATATCTGTTGCTGCACTGTTTTTTATCTTAGGACATTGGCAATTTTCTCCTAAGTTACTTTTATATCAAGGTATATTTTCATTAATTTTTCTATCTTCTAGTAGATTTATTGGAGGGATTATTTTCTCAAAAATATACCGAGATGATGTCCTTGTGATTGGTGCAGGAGAATCAGGGCGTTTAATTGCAAAAATATTAGGGTCTAAAGTTAAAGGTTTTATAGATGATGACAGAGGGAAATGGACTAAGGGAACAGAAGAAAAACCATTTATAACTGGTCCAGTTTTAAAATTGCAAGAAATATTAAAAGAAAATGGAATAAAAAAGGTTATTTTAGCAGTTACCTACAATCGCTCTAAAGAATTAATGGATGTTTTATTGCGAGCAAGAATAAGTGGAATATCTATTATAGAAATGGCAGATGAGTATGAGCGACAAGAAAAAAAAGTTCCAGTTCATCATATTCAAGATCGTTGGATTTTATTGGAGCAAGGTTTTCAAATTTATAATCATGAGCTTGTAGGTAAAGTGAAAAGAATATTAGATATTATACTATCTTTTATTGCTTTAATTTGTTCTACTCCAATAATGCTAATCGCTGCAATTTTAATAAAATTAGAAAGCAAAGGACCAGCATTCTTTTCACAAAAAAGAGTGGGGTTAAATGATCAAGAATTCACTATTTATAAATTAAGATCTATGTGTAATGATGCAGAAAAAAATGGTGCAGTTTGGGCTAAGAAAAATGATGCTAGAGTTACAAGTTTAGGAAAGTTCATTAGAAAGGTTAGAATAGATGAATTACCACAATTTTGGAATATTTTGATGGGGGATATGAGTTTAATAGGACCAAGACCTGAAAGAATGGTTTTTGTCAAAGAATTAGAAGAGGAAATCCCATATTATTATATTCGCCATACTATAAAACCAGGACTAACAGGTTGGGCACAAATTAATTATCCTTATGGCGCAACTAAAGAAGATGCACTTCATAAGTTAGAATATGAATTATATTACATAAAAAATATGTCTATATTTTTTGATATAAAAATAATGTTAAAAACAGCAGGCGTTATGTTATTTGGACAAGGATCTAGATAAAAAA
>JAOZMT010000162.1 GCA_029934175.1 Victivallales bacterium
GTCCTAATCATACTGGCGATTGGTATTTTTCTGGGAATTATCCTACAAAAGGTGGTGTGCGAGTTGTGCTACAAGCATTCGTTAATTATATTGAAGGCGTAAATAAGAGAGCGTATTAATAATTAAAAAAGGAGAAAATATGATTTACAAAAATTTTGAAAAACTAAGCAGGGATATTTCAGAAGTTGCAATGAGAACTTGGGATATGGGTAATAAAAGGGGTAATATTGTGAAAGCTGAAGAAAATTTATTAACAAATAAAAAAATATAATATAGGAAAGTTTTATGAAATTTTTAAAAAAAACAAGTGTAATTTATCTTTTATTATTGATAGTCGGCTGTAACTCTGTTTCAACAAAATTTGGAGAGGATTTAATAAAAATTAAAGAAGATAATATTTTAAATAACAATCAAATATCTGGAATAATAAATTACACAAAAAAATATAGTGTTGATTGGCATAAAAACATCGCTCCTTTTTGGGAAAAAGAAATAGAAGATATTGCGGTATCCGCAAAAATCTCATTTGATGATAAAAATATTTTATTATATGTTGTTGTAAAAGATCCTGTGCAATTAAATGATAACAAGGGTGCACATATTTGGAGAGATGATTCTATTTATATTAGCTTAGATGGACGAGGTAATAGCGATAGCAAAAATTTAAAAAAAGATATTTATCAAGAAGATGATGCTGTATATATTTTTGCAAAGACAAAAGAAAAAGATGCAGCTAGAGTCATAAAGCATGGTAATCCAGTATATGCAGGGAAAGAAAGCAATCATTTAATTAAAAGTATTATTAGAGATGAAAAGAAAAAGGAAACCATTTATTCAATTGCAATTCCATTTAATGAAATATCCACAGCTATTGGACAGTCAGATACTATTGGAATAGCTATGAATATTGCTCATAAAACTAAAAGTAAAAAAGATTTAAATTGGGGGGCTATATTAGGAAACGCTAAAAAAGGAAAAGTTAGACGGTATAATTATTTGCGATTTTCGCAACCAGATACTTTTGTGAGTATCGCACCTAAAACATTGAGACTTGTTGATTCAAACAATGCAGAAATATCTTTAGCTTTGAAAAATGATAAACCTGTGACAGTAAAAATTACACAAGGTAATGTCGAAAAAGAATTTAATTTTGATATTAATAAAAAAACTAAACGATATAATATAGTTTTTCCAGAGGTTAATCCTATTATATTAACTATTTCGGATAATTTAGAAAACAAATTAGATTCAAAAGAATTTTATATAAAGTCACCAAAACTGAATTATATCAGATTTAAAAATAGAATAGATAAATTATTGAAAAACAATTCTAATAAATTTATTAAACAACATTTAAAATCTACCTTAGCTGTTATTTCTGATTCATATAATAATTTACCTTTTCAAACAGACTTAAGAACAAAAAGAAAAGAGTTTATGAATTTTACAGATAAAATATTAGATAAGTTACCAAAAGAAAAATGTAATTTTGATGATATGATTTCAAGAGGGTTGCCTTTTGTATTTGCATTTATCGCAAAACAAGATAGCTCGTTACAATTTTATTCTTTACAATTTCCTTATGCTTGGGATAAAAATAAAAAATACTCGCTTGTTATTTATTTGCATGGTGCCGTTGTGAACACTAATCCTTTAAATGGTTTATTGACTTCATTTGATAATGGAAATCAAGATACTCTTTTCACTTATAATAAAATCAATCCAAATAATATTCCTCCATCACACCGTGGTTTTGTTCTTGCTCCTTGGGCTAGAGCGAATTCTTATTATAGAGAAAACGGAGAAAAAGATGTTTGGCAATCTATAGATTTGGTAAAAAGACAATTTAATATTGCTGAAAATAAAATGTATTTGAGTGGTTTTTCAATGGGGTGTCATGGGACTTGGAGATTAGCTTCAAGGACTCCAGATATTTGGGCAGGAATAAATCTTGCAAGCGGTTTTTGGAGTAAAAGTGATACTTCATTAGATTTCTTAATTCCTAATGCAAAAAATCTACCTTTTAAATTATGGGTTGGCTCAAAAGACAATAGAATGTTCAATGGCGTTAAAGAATTTTATCCTAAATTAAAAAAAATGAAGTATAATGCAGAATTAGAAATTGCTAAAGACTTACCGCATACTTATCCTTATAAAAACTTTCAAAAAAATATTGGATATTTGCTACAATTTACGAAAAAAGAAAGACCAAATGAATTTTCTTTTATTACAGATTCTTTTAGATATCAAGGGATATATGGAATTAAAATGGAGGTTCCATATAATATTTCAGAAAAAAACCTACCACAGTTTGAATGTAGAACAAATGGAGGTATTGTAATAATTAATTCAAAAAATACGAATGGACTTCAAGTCGATTTAACATCAAATGGACTTGATATGAAAGGAAATATTGAAATAATTTGGAATGGAAAGAGTGTTTATACAGGTAAAACTAAAGTTATAAATCTAGGACAAAAGTTTTGGATTTTAAAAAAATATTAAAAAAAAGGAGAAAATATGAAAAAAATATTAATAATAGTTGCACTAATCGCAATTACTTTACTGAATGGTTGTGCAGGCTTTCAAAACAGTAACATTGAAGAAAGGTTATCAGAAAATATTCCAATAACTTCTAATGAAATTTTAGATAAAGGAGTTATTGATTTAAAGGGAATTATTGAAGTTTCTAAAAAAATAACAAAGAAAGAGTATCCGAGTTCAGATGCTGTTTTAGTTGATGATTATGAAAAAGTGATTTATAATGCTGATGGCACATCAGAACGATGGGATGAGGTTTATGAAAAAAGTTTGACTGAAAAAGGAAAGAGAGAAAATTCTACAATGTCTTTGCATTATACTCTCCCATATTCTACTATCGTATTGAAAAAATTAGAAATCATTAAACCAAATGGTAAAGTTGTCCCAATAGATATCGAAAAACAATCTAAAACTATTGTAAACCCATCACAGATGAATTCTAATATTTACAATCCTAATTCTAAGGTCATAAATGTTAATATTCCAAATCTTGAAATAAATGATATTATTCACTATATTTCATATAGAAAAACTGTAAAAGCAAGAGTTCCTAATACTTGGTGTGATATAACGGTCTTAGAATACACTTCGCCTATAAAAAATTATAAAATAGAGGTTATTGCTCCAAAAGAATTGCCTTTAGAACATATTTTAATCAAAGATTCTATCAAGGGGTCTGTTAAATCAAAAATCATAAAATACAAAGATGCAATTAGTTACTCGTGGGAAGTTAAAGACATTCCTCGAATTTTCAAAGAACCAAGTATGCCAGAATATTATACAGTAACACAACGGTTACTTTTAAGCACTACAAAAGATTGGGAAACTTTATCAAAATGGTATTGGAATTTGTCAAAACCAAGATTAGATAAAATTACTAAAGAAATGGAAGACAAAGTAAAAGAACTCATAAAAGATGCAAAAACTAGAGAAGAAAAAATAAATAATATTTTTCAATTTGTATCACAAAAAATTAGATATATGGGAATTACAACTGAAGAAGAAGCTCCTGGATATGAGCCTCATGATGTTGATATTACCTTTAATAATAGGCACGGTGTTTGTCGAGATAAAGCAGCTTTACTTGTAACAATGCTAAGACTTGCTGGTTTCAAGGCATATCCTGTTTTAATTAACAACGGACCTAAAAAAGATATTGAAATTCCAAATAATTTCTTTAATCATGCTATTTCTTGTGTTGAAAATGAAGATGGTTCATATACATTAATGGATTCTACAGACGAAAATACAAAGGATATTTTTCCTGCATATTTAAGTGATAAAAGTTATCTTGTGGCAAAACCTGAAGGTGAAACTTTATTAACATCTGATATTATATCTCCAGAAAAAAATCTTATGGAAATAACAACAACTGGGGAGGTTAATAAAAAAGGGGATATTATAGCTGAAACAACCTTGCTTTTTAATGGAATAAATGATGGAGTTTATAGAGGATATTTTTTGCGAAATAAGCAAGAAAAACGCAAACTATTATTTCAAGGAAAACTAAAAAAAATATTACCTGGTGCTGAATTGCTTGAGATAGAAATTTTGCCAAAAGATCTATCAAAAATGTCAATCCCTTTATCAGTCAAACTTAAATACAAAGCTGAAAATTGTCTTATTACTGGAGAAGATACAGAAGTATTTCCTATCCCTTGGTTAGGAACTTCTTTTGGTATGGTTAATTTTATTTTAGATAGCACTGGATTAGAAAAAAGAAAATATCCATTAAAAACAGAAATAGCTTGTGGCGTTAAGGAAAGTTTAACTTTAACACTTGAAAAATCTTATAAAAACATAAAATTTCCTAATTATGAAACAATTGATAATGCAAGTATTTTTTGGAATAAAAATTTAGAAAGAAGTAAAAATATTATCTCTGGAGATGCAAAATTTCTTATCAGAACTGTGGAGTTTTCTGCAAAAGAATATTTAGTATTAAAGAAAAATTTAGAAGATATGGAATATAATAAACGCAAACAAATAATCTTAAGCAAATAATATGTCAAAAGAGAAATTTTTAGACCGTTTAATTAATAAACTTGATGCAATGGATGCAACGAGTATGCAAGCTTATATCTTGCGTATCTCAAAAGAAAAGGGGTTTCTTGAAACTATTTTCAATACTATCTCGGAAGGTATTATTGTAATTGACAAAAATTTATATATAAAATATTATAATAAAGTTGCTGCTAAATTACTTGGCTTTCCTGAAGATTTTCAAAATATTAGAATTTCTCAGTTCTTAACTGATATTGAATGGAAAGATATTATTAATAAAAATAATGAAACAATGAATACTATTTCTAGACAAGAAATTGAGATTTTTTATCCATCTAGGCGATATGTGCAATTTTATTTAGCTCCACATTTAGAGGGAAAAAATCGTGCTACAATTATTTTAAATGATATTACAGATTCTAGGGAAAAAACATTAAACGAAATAGAGTCTGAAAAATTACATATTGTCTCTCTTTTATCGGCAAGTGTTGCTCACGAAATAGGAAATCCTCTAAATAGTTTATCTTTGCACTTGCAACTTTTAAAAAATTTAATATCAGACAATGAAGCAACAGAAAAAGATATATTAGAAATTGTTGATATTGCATCTAATGAGGTTAGTCGATTAGACAATATAATATCACAGTTTTTATCTGCAGTGCGACCAGCAAAGCCTATTTTTAAAACGGTATTATTGAAAGATTTAATTGTTGATTCTTTGAACTTTATGCAACAGGAAATAAAAGATAAGTCCGTAAATGTTAAATGTGAATGGCCTGATTTACTGCCTCAGGTATTAGGCGATGCAGACCAAATAAAGCAAGCTTTTTATAATATTATAAAAAATGCAATACAAGCAATGGTTGATGGAGGAGAATTAAAAATTAAGTGTTCGTATGATGAAAATTTTACGACAGTATCTTTTTTAGACTCAGGTTGTGGTTTATCAATAGATAATATGAGCGAGGTTTTTGATTCATATCATACATCAAAAAAAACAGGAACTGGATTGGGGTTAATGATAATAGAGCGAGTTGTTAGAGACCATAATGCTGAACTTGTTGTAAATAGTGAACCTAACGAAGGAACAGCATTTGTAATAAGATTCCCTAGAAATGATAGAAGAATGCGAATGTTGAAATCTCCAGAAATAAAAATAGAAACAACATAGTATAATAATTGGCGTTGTTCTTAACTTCGTCCAATGAATATGATTTTTTTGACAGGATTACAGGATTTTCAGG
>JAOZMT010000163.1 GCA_029934175.1 Victivallales bacterium
GAGCCATTAATCTATCACACTTTTGAAATTTTACCAATTTTATTATATTTTTTTTTGATATTTTTTCATTTTATAAACATTTCAAACAGTTTACTTACCTCCTAATTCATCCCTAAAACCTTTCTTAGTAAGAGATTGAAAATCTACCCCAGCTGGAGATTGAAAAACTTTTAATTCAAATTCTTGAACAACCGCCAATAAATGATCAAATATATCCGATTGAATACCTTCATAATTAGCCCAAACAATATCATTTGTAAATACATAAATTTGAATAGGCAACCCCTTTTCCGTAGGTTCAAGCAATCTAACTAAAAATGTCATATCCTTATGAATTTTAGAATTATTCTTCAAATATCCTTTTATATACTCCCTGAAACACCCTATATTTGTTAATCGCCTACCGTTTATTAAACAATCCTTTGTGTTAATATCAGCTTTACTATTATTAAATGTTTCAATCTCCTTACCTTTTTCTAAAGTATAATCTTTTAAATATTCAATTTCTAAAAACTTATTAATCAACTCTTCATTGCAAAACTTAATAGTATTCATATCTATATATAAGTTCCTTTTTATCCTCCGCCCACCAGAATTTTGCATACCAGTCCAATTTTTAAAAGAAGAAGAAACTAATGTATGCGTTGGAATCATACTAATAGTTTTATCCCAGTTTTGAACTTTCACTGTATTTATAGAAATATCGATAACATCGCCATCTGCACCATAAGCAGGCATTTCAATCCAGTCACCCTTTTTCACAGTATTTAATGCTGTGAACTGGAAACTCGCAACAAAACCAAGAATAGTGTCTTTAAAGACTAACATAAAAACTGCGGTTAACGCACCTAGTCCAGCAAGTAGAGTTTTAGGGCTTTGATCAAAAAGAACAGATAGAGTTAAAATAAAAGCAATAAAATATAAAATAATTTTAACAGCTTGAATATATGAAGTTAAAGGGATAACATTGCCTTTTGGAGTATCCTTATAAATATCATTACAAGTGTTCAAAAATGCAGATATTGATTTTAAAACAATCCAAATTATCGCAATCCAAACTAATTTGATTATAAATTGCGAAATATGCGGTTCTAAGTTAAAAACTGCTGTTGAATAATAAAAGACTATAGTAGGTGCTAAAAAAGAGAGTTTCAAAAATACTCTATTTTTAATCAAATAATCGTCCCATTTATTTTCAGTCTTAGCAAAAAAGTTATCTAATGCGACAACCACAATCTTTCTTATTATAAGGCTTGATAACATAGCAACTATGGCAGTTATAAAGAAATATAAGAAAAAAGACAATATACTAGAATTTGTAATACCTAGCATATCTGTTAATTGAGTAAAATAATCTAAAATCATAATGTATCCTTAATCTTTATTAATTTTCCATTTTTTCTTACTCTTCCACTTCTTTTTACTTTTCCATTTTTTTTCTTCTCTTGGATGTTCTTTATATGAAAAATTTTTATTTTTCATATTGCATTCTTTTTCTTGTTTATCATTACAAAATCCACATCCTACAAATAAACTTAACACACAAGATACAGCCATCATCTTAATTATTATTTTCATACATACTCCCTTTTTTATATATAATATATAAACTATACCATACTATCAATTATTTTCAATAAATTTATTTATTTTTATAGCTTAAATATTCTCCCAAAGTTGAAAATTTATAATTTTACGCTATATTAAATAGAATGAAAAACAAACAAAAAGATACTCACGGTGGGAATTTAGAAAAAATACTGAAACAGTTAAATTTACCATTATCATCAAAAATAAAATATGACTTTAGTGTAAATCTAAATCCATTAGGCTATCCTGATATATTAGATAAAGCCTTTTATTCCAAATCTGATTCTTTAATTAACGATTATCCAGAAATATTTGCGAACTGTGCAGAAAAAGCTATTGCTGAATATGAAAAAGTTAAAAAGGAAAATATTATTGTTGCGAATGGTGCAACCGAAGCCTTTGATTTAATTTTCCACGCTATCAAACCAAAAAAAATATTAATTCCTACTCCTACATATTCTGGATATTATGAAGCTGCAAAAAAATATGAGTCGAAAATTTTCTATCAAGATAATTTTTACTTTGATGAAGACTTCTATGGCTTATTAAATACTATTTTAACTGAAAAAATTGATATTGTCTTTATTGGAAATCCTAATAATCCTACAGGTAAAGTTTTACAAAAAAAGAAAATTTTAGAATTAACTCAAAAAACGAATTGCTATTTTATCATCGATGAATCTTTTATTGACTTTACCAACAAAGAAAACTCATGCCTTTTAGAAACACCATCTGATAAAATAATTGTAGTTAAGTCATTAACAAAATTTTACTCTATTGCAGGATTAAGAGCTGGCTTTGCATTCTCATCAAAAAGGACAATTGATAAATTACGAAAATCAACTATAAATTGGTCAGTTAATGGTTTTGCACAACTCGCAATTCAACATTTATTTGATACAACTTTTATAAAAGATTCTATTGATGAAATGCAAGGACTGAAAGAAGCTTTTTATAATGACCTTTCACAAATATCATACTTAAAGATATATGATACCGATGCGAACTTTATTTTATGTAAATTGATAAGGACAAACGAAACGGCTACTTCTTTGCAAAAGAAGTTAATTCAACGAGGATTTTTAATTCGCTCTTGTAAAGATGTAAAAGGCTTAGATGATTCATTCTTTAGACTCGCGATAAAACAAAAAAGCATCAATGATAAATTAATCTGCACACTTCGCAATATTTTCAATCTACCTAACGACACATCTGCGAGTTGTGCAAATAAAAAGCGAGCTAAAGCAATTATGATAGTCGGCACTGCATCTAATTCAGGTAAAAGTGTAATTGCCGCTGGATTTTGTCGATTATTAAAAAACAAAGGATATACAGTCGCACCATTTAAAGCACAAAATATGTCTTTAAACTCATTTGTGACAAAAGAATCTGGAGAAATGGGTCGCGCCCAAGTAACACAAGCAAAAGCAGCTGGAATTGAACCACATACGGATATGAATCCTGTTCTTTTAAAACCATTAGGAGATTCAACATCACAAGTTATTGTAAATGGCAAAGCTATTGGAAATTATTCTGCCGTAGATTATTATAAAGAAAAAAATACTATTCAAGAATATGCCTTTGACGCTTATGATAGACTTGCCGAGCAATATGATTATATTGTTCTTGAAGGAGCTGGCAGTCCAACTGAAATAAATCTACTTGATGATGATTTTGTAAATATGCGAATGGCAGAATATACAAATGCAAAAACAATTTTAGTGGCAGATATTGACCGTGGTGGGGTATTTGCATCTATTTTTGGAACTATAAAATTATTGCCACTAAAATGGCGTAATCTATTTTCTGGTATTATTATCAATAAATTTCGTGGTGATCCATCACTTTTAAACTCTGGTATTAATGATATAGAAAAATTAACAAATGTTCCCGTTTTAGGGATTATGCCATTTATTGATAATATAAATATTGAAGAAGAGGATTCTTTAGGCTTAGAGCATCGTCCTCAATCTATAGAGAATACAAATAAAATATCTATCGCAATTATTCGTTTACCAAGAATGAGCAATTGGACTGATTTTATGGTTTTTGAAAATTCAGATAATTGTGTTGTTTCATATATTTCAAATCCTCGAAAACTTGGGACACCTGATTTAGTTATTATACCTGGGACAAAAAATGTTATACAAGATATGAAATTCATTAGAGAGTCTGGGTTTGAGATAAAGTTAAACAAATTGCGAAGTGTGCAAACTACTATAATTGGGATTTGTGGAGGATATCAAATACTTGGCAAAAAAATAAAAGACCCTTATGGTGTAGAAGGAAATGTTGAAGAAATAGATGCTTTAGGTTTTTTACCTATAGAAACGACATTGGAGTCCGAAAAAGAATTAGCACAAGTCGCAGGAAAAACTAATAAATTTTATCCATTTGCACAAATCGCAACTCCTTTTGTCGGTTATGAAATACATTGCGGGAAAACAATTAACACAGAAAGCAATTGCTTAATTATCAATAAAAAGCAGGGAGAAAATGTTAAAGAAACAGTAGGAACAGTATCGAATGATAATAATATTTTTGGTTCTTATATACATGGAATATTTGATTCTAAAGAGATGATAAAAGAACTAATGTCATTCTTAGCAAAAAAATCAAATAAAAAACAAAACGATAATAATCAAACAACGCAAGAAGACCCTTACGATAAAGTTGCAAATTTATTATCACAAAACTGCAATTTAAGTAAACTCATAAATTAAGATATAGGTTTTAATTTCTTTAACCACGAAAAGCATTTATAATATTTTCAGGTTAACTTTTATCTCCAAGTAATGCTATATTTTTCCAACTTCCAGATTTAAAACGAGAATATATTATGATAGAGACACACATTAAAAATATTACTAAACATATCCAAACAACAACAAGAGGAACATTAAATAATAAAACAAGAATTGAAACAACTGGAACTAATACAAACCATGAAGCAATAATTGTAACCCACATTGAGAATTTCGTATCACCTGCAGCTCTTAATCCTGCATTAAATATAAAAAATGTTACATCTGAAAAATTATATATCCCAGCACATATTAATATAATTTTTCCATATTGCATTACTTTTGAAAAATCAATTCCACTTTGATTTACTGGAGCAAATATAGAAAATAGAAAATTTGGGAAGAATAAAAATATACTTACCATAAATGCCATATAGACTGTTCCTATTTTCCATGCTTTATATACAACCTGTTCTGCTGTTTTCTTTTTGTTTTTTCCTATGTATTTACCACATATTATTGTTGTTGCTTCTGATAATCCCAAAAGTGGCAAAAAACTAATCATATTAATTGACATTGCAATTGTTGTTGCTGCTAATTCTTCATTTCCAAGATGTCCAACTAAAAAAATAATAACTGTAAATGCTCCTACTTCACAAAAAACTTGTATCCCAGTAGGAAAACCAAATAGCAAAAGCTTTTTCATATCATGAAAATTAAATTTTTTATTTCTCCGAGTAGGATATTTTGATTGATTTTGCATAATAAAAAACAGAAATGCCAATAAAGCACTAAAAGCAATTGATATAGTAGTTGCCATTCCAGCCCCTGCGATTCCTAAAGCAGGGAAACCAAATTTACCAAAAATCATTCCATAATCAAGAAATACATTTAGAAGACAAGCAGCAAAATTAATAATTGTAACTATCCAAGTTTTACCGCGTCCTGTAAAAAAAGAAGAAAAAGCAATAGAAATACACATAAAACCACCACTTGGAATAATAGCTGTAAAATATAATTCCTCCAAATGAATTATTTCTGCGGAATGATTCCCTAATTGAATAAGATAACATCCTAAAGGTAACAATAAATAAGAACTTATCAATCCTGCACATATCGCAAAATAAAAACTACTCCAAATAACTTTTGAACAAGATTCAAAATCTTTTCTACCATAATGTTGAGAAACAATTGCACCTGTAAATCGTGTAGTTATCACAAACATTGCAAGCAAAGTGAAAGATAAAATTCCAGCAGGTAATGCGGCAGATACATCTTCTGTAGAATGCATTGATAAAAATTTTCTATCAACGAATTCCATTATAGTTGATGTTGCATTCATTATAATTAATGGATATGCAACAGTTGCTATTTCTTTATATAATTTTGAAATTTTCATATTTTTTTATTCATTTTTTTATTCA